>JAGQPC010000429.1 GCA_020426925.1 Planctomycetales bacterium
TCGAGGAAGAAGCAACTGCCTCCGCTTCCACAGTTCAGATACCTGATTTCGCCATCCAGTCCCGGTTCGCGAAGAGGTGACATCTGCTCGCCAACTCGCGGCTCGCGCAAAACATCTTCTTCGAAGACATCGACGAGCTTGCGACGACAACATTCGCCACAGCCATCGCACTCGTATTGCTCGGCCATATCACACCTCAGCAAGACGGACGGAGCCAACGTTCATCAATACAACCGAACGTCGGTTTACGCTGGCAAGTGCGCAAGAAGACTGAGAAAACCTGATGAGATCACCAGCCTCCCAGCGCTGAGATTAATCAGCATTGAGAAGCGGTTGCGACTTACTACTCAGTTGAAGGCGAGAGAGAACAGCGGGTTGACTTGATTTCCTATCACGTTCTGCGGGAAATGTCACGCGACAGCTCGAAACGTAATCTCGGCGAAGGCAGGCTTGCAATGGTCCGGCCGTTGCGAAGCTGACGCGACAGCGTAGGCCGGCATCGTGAATGCACTGGTCGAAACGAACGTTTGGCTTAACAGCCATTCTTCGAGCGACCGGCGGCTCGAAAGAGCGATTAGCGAAGAGTCAATGGTGGAGTCTTTGCGGACTGCTTTTTCTCGTCATGGATGTCGAGAAAAAGTGGCGACAGCCACCGCTCGCGGCAGATCGCAAAGCAGCAGCCGGATGCGGACCTTGACCGAGCGTACAATCAACATGGCCGCTGGGCGGATTGAAGCTTCTATCAATCGCATTGCCTAATCAAGGAATCGCATGTTTGGACCTGCGTGAGTTGGAATGCTCTCACAAAGGCACGGTGACGACGGAAACTGTTTGGCTCACACGGCAGCTCATGAATCTCCTATGAGTTTTTCGATGCTCGGAATCCGAATCCAGAAGCTGCCTCAAAATGTCCTTTTTGCACCGGCCCTTTTCTGGCATAGTCGTCGAATGGAAGACGAGACGAATGAGCGAAGTATTGTGGCGATAGAACACACGGACTCAGGCGTGTTCGTGTCCAACGCACGTGTGCCTCGGATCATTGAAATGGCGGGCGCAAGAGCAAGGTTGCGGTTTCTGGAGTATTTCACGGCAGATATTCGCAACAAGGGAACTCGCGAGGCTTACGCTCGAGCGATCGGTCGGTTTCTCGATTGGTGTGATGCGAGCGGATGCCGATTAGAGGAAATCCGCCCTATTGTGGTGTCGAGCTATATCGAACTGCTAACAACTCGAGTGCAGGCTCCGACAACGAAAATGCACTTGGCTGCGATCCGGAAGATGTTTGACTATTTGGTTATCGGGCAAGTCATTCCGATGAATCCGGCAGCGTCCGTACGTGGGCCAAAGCACGTTGTGAAGAAGGGCAAGACTCCCGTACTCTCGTCGGGCGAGGCCCGACAGTTGCTTGATGCGATTGACGTGGCGAGCATTTCTGGACTACGGGATCGTGCATTGATCGGCGTTATGGTGTACAGCTTTGCCCGCGTTTCGGCTGTGATTGGAATGAACGTTGAAGACTACTTCGCCCAACGTCGTCGCATGTGGTTTCGCTTGCGCGAAAAGGGTGGCAAACACCATGATGTGCCCGCTCACCACAAGGCGGAAGAATACGTTGACGCATACGTTGCAGCAGCAGAAATTCGAGATCAACCGCTTGGGCCACTCTTTCGCACAGTCGATTGCCGACGCCAGCTTACGAACAGGCGAATGTTACGCGGTGACGTTCTCCGCATGGTGAAACGGCGTGCGCGTGGCGCCGGTATTCAATCACGCGTATGTTCGCACACAATGAGAGCCACCGGCATCACCAGTTACCTTGAAAACGGCGGCTCTGTCGAGCATGCGAAAAACATCGCGAATCACGAGTCAATACGCACGACGAAGCTCTATGATCGAAGGTCGGACGAGCCAACCTTAGAAGAAATTGAGCGCATTCATATATAGGGCGGGTCGTTCATTTATCCTCACTGAAATGATCACACGGTTCGTCATTCGGCCGTGCGTCACTTTAGCACGATCGGCGAGCAGTCAGTCAAGCTGTTTATGGAATCGCTTCTGTTAAGAACCAAGTAGACATCACGCTAGCAATTGACCACAACACGGCCGTTGATCGTGCCTTCGCGCATGCGCGCAAATACTTCGTTGATCGCCTCAAGTGGCTGGGTTTCGATCGTAGCCATAACCTTGCCGTCAGCAGCGAACTGGAGAGCTTCCTTCATATCCATCCGTGTGCCGACAATTGATCCTCGTATCGTCAGACGCTTCAGTACAACGTCAAAAATCGGTGTTGGGAACTCTCCCGGCGGAAGACCAACCAGAACGCAAGTGCCGCCGGGTCGTAGCATTTCTAATGCCTGATGAAATGCGGGAACTGACACGGCCGTCACAAGGGCACCATGAACGCCACCGGTTTGTGACTGAATCGTCTTGGCCGGATCGGCAGACTTTGCATTTACCGTTACCGCCGCTCCGAGCTTTTGCGCGAGTTCAAGCTTTTCGTCAGACACATCCACGGCTGCGACTCTCAAGCCCATCGCCTTTGCGTATTGCACGGCGAGATGTCCGAGTCCACCGATGCCTGAAATGGCAATCCACTGGCCCGGCCGAGTTTCCGTCTCTTTGATCCCTTTGTAGGTGGTCACTCCCGCGCACAGGATGGGTCCGGCCTGCGCCGGTTCTAGGTCGGAAGGAATGACTGCTACGTACGCCGCCGGCGCGACGACGTATTCCGCGAAGCTACCATTCACGGAATACCCGCCGTTTTGTTGACGTTGGCAGAGCGTTTCCCAACCAGAGAGACAATAGTCACAATG
Source organism: Planctomycetales bacterium (assembly GCA_020426925.1). GTDB lineage: Bacteria > Planctomycetota > Planctomycetia > Pirellulales > Pirellulaceae > JAGQPC01. The sequence continues at coordinate 2,814 of JAGQPC010000429.1, forward strand.
TCCGCACGCCGAAAAGAGCCAAGGCACCCCGACTCGCTGACCGACGTCGACTAGTACTGGGCCGGGCCCGACTTCTTCGATCAAGCCTACACCTTCATGACCGGGAATAAACGGCAGAGTCGGTTTCGCCGGCCAATCGCCGGTGATCGCATGTAGGTCCGTATGACAAACACCGCAAGACTCGACACGAATCAGGACTTCACCCTTGCGCGGTGACGGACGCGGAACTTGCTCAATTGTCAACTTGCCCCCGAATTCGTGGGATACGGCCGCTTTCATTGTCGCAGTCATGTCTTTCTCCGCTACCTATGAGAGATCGTTGCTGGTGAATTGAAATGTGACTTGAATTTTCTCAGACGCAATGCCATGGCTGCGAGCAAGAGACTCGACAAAATCGCGAATCCTCCGATGATCCAAGCCATCGCGACAATGCCGGCGCGCGGTGCTAATCCAAGGATCACGCCGAACAGGATGGATAGGACGCCGCTCACAGCGAGCAACCATTCATTCTCAATGAACGCCCTTAATCGGAATGCGGCCATGATTTCCGCGATGCCTGAAACAATGGCCCACGCGGCGACAAGCACTACGAGAGCCATTGCGGTCGCGATCGGAGCCAAGAGCGCCACGAGTCCGAAGATAGCGCCCAGTGCGCCTTGCAGGACGAGACTCCACCACCGAGGATCGTCGTCGCGATTCCCAACGCCGACTGCAACTAGCAAACTCCCATCGAGCAAAACAAACACGCCGAAGATAGCGACGAGAATGGCGATGGTCAGGCCGGGCCACATGATGGCTGCCAGACCGAACAGGAATGCACATGCAGCACGCAATGCAACCAGCCACCAATGGTCTGAAAGACGATTCATCGTAAGAGCCATAGCAGATTCCTCCATTCTTGGTCGAGCTCCGGCATTCCGTCAGGAGTATGAGCAACTCTTGGACCGTTTTGCGATCGCATAAATCGACGCGCAGCCGTAGACCGAGAGTGACAACGGTAGTCGACACCGACAAATAGAGCTGACACTTGCTTTGTGTCGTGGGCACCCCGCAGCGTTGTGTCCCCGGTTTGGTAGCGTTTCTCGATGGAACGCCGTTTGCGAAGTTAGATGCATCAGAATGCAAGTGCTGACGAGCCGAAGGCCCAGTGTCCATGTTGAGTGACCAGGTGCATGCGTTGCATCGTCGCTATTTCAACAACCGATGTTACGCGGAGCTGGAACGAAAGCTTGTGTGGGCGAAGAGCGTTACTGTTGGTCGGCGCGACACTGATCCTGTAGACGACCACCGGCAACTTCGCATCTAAGTAGACTTCGTGCCATCACTCGTCACGGAAAACAGACTATGTGCAAAACGAGGAAGGAGAATTAATGTCCAAGTATCACCGACCTGAAACGCATTCTCGGCACAATACATTACACTCAACGGAGAAGAAGCGACACGAGGTGGATCGCGTGCGATCCGAAGGAGTTGTAGCCACTTGCCGCGACTGTTTCGGCTCCAGCACAAACGGTCTTCCGATATGTTGTGACTGTTATCGTGAGCTTGGTGGATAAGTCGCGACTCTCGGCGTCATGGCCAGGAACGAAAAGCAAGGATCAGTCGTGCGATTAGTCTTGAAAGTCTACCGCTGGATCATTGAAAACGAGCTCGTCACGGTCGGATTGCTTTTCGTGATTGCCTTCGGTACGTGGAGTTTGGTCTCAATTGCCGACGAAGTACTCGAAGGCGACAGCCGTGCCATCGACGGGCGCATTCTGATGAGCATGCGAACCGCCGGCGATCCGTCGGACCCGATCGGCCCGAGTTGGTTCGAGGAGACGGCTCGCGATGTCACTGCATTGGGAAGCTTCGCGGCGCTTATGATCTTCAGTGCCGCGATGGTAGGGTACATGTATTTTGCCAAACAGCCTTGGATCGCGTTGTTTGTCGTAGTTGCCGTTCTAAGTGGAACGGCGGTTAGCTCAGTTATGAAATTGCGGTTTAACCGCCCCCGCCCTGAATTGGTGCCGCATGAAACTCGCATCTACACGAAAAGTTTTCCCAGCGGTCACTCGTCAATGTCGTCGCTAGTGTACCTGACTCTTGGGGCCGTGATGTCGCGTGCGGAACGACGCCGGAAAGCAAAAGTGTTTCTGTTGGCTGTGGCTGTGTTCCTGCTGCTGATCGTCGGCGTCAGTCGCGTCTACCTCGGCGTTCATTGGCCGACCGATGTGATGGCGGGATGGCTGTTCGGAATGACTTGGGCTGCAGCATCTTGGTTGGTGTTCCGGTACTTGCAACGGCGGTATCGACTGCGCGTTCAGTCACAACCGGGGCCGTCGCAATAGCGTCGAACTAACCATGGAACCACTCACACAACTGATTCTGCTCACTGCCGTAGCCGGGGCGGCAATCCCGATTGGTGGATTCATCGCGTCGGTTGAGTCCATTCGACCCCGTTGGTTGGAGGAGGACTTCCGTCACAGTGTGATCGCGTTCGGTGGCGGTGCGCTAATTTCGGCGGTCGTGTTGGTGCTCATTCCTGAAGGCATCAAGACGATCGCGACTTGGGAGTCGATCATCGCCTTTGCCGCTGGCGGGTTGGTTTTCTGGGGCTTGCAGGCATTTCTGGACCGCAGCGAGTCGTCCGCGTCGCAGCTTGTCGCCATGCTGTCGGACTTTATCCCCGAAGTGATCGCACTCGGCGCGGTGATCGCCACTGGCGAAACTGGTGCAATTTTGCTCGCCGCAATCATCGCCTTGCAAAATCTTCCGGAGGGTTTCAATTCCTTTCGTGAATTGCGGAATGGTGGAATGAAGAAGCAGCGAATCCTCTTTTGGTTCAGCGTCGCCGCGGCGCTCGGTCCCGTACTGGGAGGGTTTGGCTTCTTCTTGCTTTCGGATCAACCGCGAGTTCTTGGTTGGATGCAAGTGTTCGCAGCGGCAGGCATTTTGTACCTCGTCTTTGAAGACATCGCTCCGCAAGCCAAGCTCAAGAACAGCAATCTGCCCGCACTCGGTGCGGTGCTTGGCTTCCTGCTGGGACTGATCGGAAAGTTGTTGGAAGGATAGATAACCGCATGAACCAAACCATCACCAACCACGCAGACTCGAAGGCCACGATCTTCGCGACGGCGTTTCCCGCACCGGGCAAAGAGCCGCAATGGGAACAGGCGATCGGTGAGCTGATCCGCGCGTCGTCAACGTTTCCCGGCTATCAAGGCTCGATCGTTCTGAGACCTGATTCGCCGGAGCAACCGCACTATCGCGTAATCACCAAGTTTGACACGACCGAGAACATGCGTCATTGGTACGATTCGCAGCAACGACAAGAAAAGGTTTCGCGTTTGGAACCGTTTCAGCGACAACCCGCCGAGATTCAACATCTGACCGGATTTGAAACATGGTTCACTCCACCCGACGACAGGACGACAGCAGTCGCTCCGCCGAAGTATAAGATGTTCGTCATTGTCTGGCTGGCGGTTTATGCCACCGTGCTTCCGGTCATCGCAATGCTAAAACCGTGGACGACGGGAATCCCGAAACTATTTGCAAGTGCGTTGTTAGCAGCGATCACCGTTGCGATGATGACTTGGGGCGTGTTGCCCTTTCTCACATGGCTATTCAAAGCCTGGTTGTACCCAAGTCGCGAGGAGCAATCATGATAGAAGCCGTCGTATTTGACTTGGACGGGTTGATGATTGACTCGCAGCCGTACTGGCAAGACGCGCAGCTTGAGATACTGTCTCAAGTCGGCGTTCCGATCACTCGACAAGACACGATCGATACCACGGGAATGCGGATCGACCAGATTGTCGGGATGTGCTATGGCGAGTCGCCTTGGGATTCAATCAGTTGCGATCAAGTTTGCAGCCGAATCTTAGATCGGGTGACCGAGTTGGTTTGCCAGCATAAGCCGGCGATGCCCGGTTTGAATCACGCCATTGGTGTTTGCCAGCAGTTAGGCGTGAAGCTTGCCATCGCCTCGTCGTCACCGATGAACTTGATCGACGCGACTGTCGAAGCATTGAATCTGGATGGCGTGTTCGAGGTGAAGTCATCAGGTGCACAGCTTCGCCATGGAAAGCCTCATCCGGAAGTGTACTTGAACGCGTGCGAGGCTCTTGGTATCCCGCCTGCGCAATGCGTTGCAATCGAGGATTCCTTTGTGGGGTTGTTAGCGGCCAAAGCGGCTTCTATGAAAGCCATCGTTGTTCCCGACTTCTCAGCGGCGAATGACAAGCGTTTCGTCATCGCCGATCAGCAACTCGGTTCACTTGGGGAACTGACGGTCGAACTTCTTCAATCGCTTTAAGCTACGATGGGATTCCAGCGTGTCGAGATGAGAAGACGGACTGGAAGCTTATCCTTCGCACCTAATAGGAATCAACAACGTGGACCTGTGGATTATCCTCCGTGACATTGTCGTTCTGCTGGCAGCTTGCTTGCTAGTCGGCGGGGTGTTCTCGCGGTTCAGGCAAAGTCCGATCGTGGGCTACTTGCTGGCGGGCATGTTTCTCGGAGGTCCCGGCAGCGTTCATGCAATCAGCTCTGAACATGAGATCGAAGCGATCGCCGAGCTTGGAGTCGCGTTGTTGCTGTTCAGTCTCGGGCTTGAGTTCTCGATCGAGCGGCTAAAGAAACTCGGTGCTAAGCCGCTGTTGGGCGGCATTGCCCAAGTCGTGTTGACGATGCTATTGGGATTCGA
>JAGQPC010000430.1 GCA_020426925.1 Planctomycetales bacterium
CAAGTCTCCTTCACTGTCAACGGATGTTTCATATCCATAATCGCGTTCTAAACGCTTCGATAAAGCCTCTCCATTTGCAGCATTGTCCGATTCGAATTTGCACTCAAGATCACAAACCACTGGAAGGTCCCATCCTTCCTTGCTCAACCTCTCAAGCGTGGCTGCAACAATTTGCAGGTGAGATCGGACAATAGTTCGCCGGTCGTTCGTTTCAACAAATGTCATGGAGCGCCACTCAACGGCAAATTGGCAGGGAGATTGTAACGCATCATTGTACCCAAGAAGCTGACTAAAATCTGCGAAGTGGCAATCACTATTTTAGCGCTGGATACAAATGCGTTTGCGGCAATGGTTGTCGGGGCATCGACGATGGTCTCTAGTCGATCATACCGAATTCTCATTCGACGAAGGCATTCGAGCCAGCTGACAGTTCGCTAAACAACCCATCAAAGTTTTCCAGTGCAACTTCCGTGTGGGCTCTTTCGGCTGCGCTTGTGCGGTCTGGTCCCAAGGAACTTGAGCACCTCGCGAGCGGCGGCGCATAGATCTTTTCCGATGTGTCCTTGAACGGCCATGCTTTCCTCCAACGTCGGGGAAGCTTGCAACCTTTGGCTGTGTTTCCTTTTTTTGTTGGCCGAGGTGCTTCGGATAAACAACGGAACTCCATATCGGTCCACCATGACGGCGTGTTTTGTGCGATCCACGGGACTACGGCGGGTCTTATCGCCACCACCAAAAAAGCCCGAACTTGAGTGCAATCATTCGCAACATCCAAGTCTAGCTTGTCTTCCCTACGAAGCAACGTTAACATTGCGATGGATTCGATCCCGGACTCAACAGCTTCCCATTCCCACGCTTGCACTCAGGTTCGCTCCGTTTTACTTCTAGTCGAACGTCGCGCCTACGACACCTCCTCGACTAGTTCATCAAGCTCCTCCATGACATCTCCTTTGGATTGGCCCAAATCTCATGCCGATAGAATCCCGTACTCAGAGCTTGTCAGCTTCTTAGTGTGGAATGTGACCTATGGGCGGAATGATGCCTTGTCGATAACGTTGGTTCCGTTCTATTACCTCTTGAACCAACCGTGCGTTCCTTTCAGCCTCCGACTCTATATCGACCGTGATCAATCCGATAGTCACCGGTTTCCCCTGTTGCAGGAGCGTTAGTTCCTGGTTGCCCATAGGTGAGTCACCTGCCAATGCCCCCAGAGGATCAATGAAATCCTCTGCTGCTTGTGTTACGTCGCCACCCGTTGCTATCGTTAAAATCAGTCCACCAGCGCCTAAGATCAGATTTCCCTTCGACGGACGAAAATCTACTAAGCGTCCACCGCGAGGCCCTCTAACTTCATCGGGGATAAACAACTGCCCGTTGCAGCGTTTAGGCTTTGTGACTTTCTTCGTGGCTTCAACCTTGTCTGGAGTGAGTGCTTTGATCTTGTTCACCAAATCGGCATCCAGATCTTCCAATTCGTCAATCATTTCTTGCTCTATGGTTCCCAGAATACGTCGAGGGCCGAAACCTGATCCCAGGTCCGCCTCCACAGGGTACACTGAAATTCTTGTCTTTCCACTAGACATGTGCTGCTTCATCGGGTGTACAAGCGATTGTAAGCGTTTCTTCCAATCTACCGACTGTCCGACATAGTACTTGTCTCCGTTTTGAATAATGTAGATCGTGCCGATTACTACTCTTGCTAATCCAGAAGGATCTGTCGATCCAAAAGGATCGCCAAATACGTATTCACTCAAATTGAACGAGGTTGCTGCGTATCCAATCGGGTCTCGACCCAGAAACCTTCCTAGCTCTGCGTGATAATAGCGATTTCTGTAGTAGTACAGGCCCGTCTCAGAATCGAATTGGCGTCCGGTGAACGCAATGTCATTTGCGATATCGCTGATTCCGTCCGAATCATTTACAAAGCTCGACGTTAGAACTGTTCTCGATCCGTACGCGGAGTACTTGTATCGTTCTTGGACGGCACCGCTACTATTCGTCACCGCGACCACATTAAAGTTTGCGTCTTGTGCATAGTAGTGGTCGACTTGTGAGCCGTTTACATCGGAGTCGTAGAAACGAAGCGCAATTGCATCGACGTAATACGGATGCCAAATGTATTCCTCAAGTGGATCTGTATCACTGTCCTTTCTGACTTCGAGGACCTGCCAGTTTGTATTGTAGTAATAGTCATACGTGTCGCTTGCTCCAACGTCGACTTTGGCAATCCTGCGATTCAGCCCATCATATTCGAACGTTGCAACAGTATTTTCACCTTCTTCAACTTTAACGAGACGGTTCCAAGCATCGTACGTCAAATCGTAGTGCGACGACCAACTTCCTGGAATCGGCACGGTGGTCATGTTACCTGCCGCATCCAGTGCAACGTGAGTCGACGCAGAATCAATCTCGTCGAGCTCATTTGCAGCGTTGTGCGTTCTGTCCTGGTCAAGGTCCCAGGAGCTGACGCCATCAGTGTCTTGCCTAAACTCTGTCCAGTTTCCCAAATTGTCTAGGACCCACTCCTCAGCAAAGTTCTTGCTCGTGATCGACGTGTGCCCAGTATTCAGATTTCCTCTTTCAGAATCCGTGACCCGATGCAACCCATCATAGGTGTACAGCTCATCGTGATGTTTGCTGTTGTTTGCGGCAATCACGTCTTCACGCCACAAACGGCTATCGGAGTAGTCGTAACCGTATTTCACGCGTGAGACGTCGCTGGTTGAAGTGTAGCCGTCCCAGAATTGATCCTTGACACGACCAAATCGATCTAGGCCGCCAAATTTGGTGAAGTTCGAAATGTCGAATTGATAACGATCTAGTTTGAAGTTTGGAGCCTGATAGTCGACAGTCGCGAGACGCCCGCTTCCGGTGTAACTGTATTCGACGTATTGAGTGCCGCCGCTGCTGGATTCATGGATGTCGTGAACCACGCTTGCACGATTATTGTAGCTATTCGCAGTTCCCGTGTTGTATCCGTAGAAGGTCGAGCGTGTGCTTGGATGCGTTACCTTTTCAAGGCGATGGCCGCGTGTAAATGCAGTTCCTGACTTCGTACCATCGTACGTGTAAGTGACCTTCGGAGTTGACCCGGTAGCGGAACCTTCGTGTGATTGGTAACTCGTGGTCACTTGATTCAAGTCGTTGTATTCATACTCAATTTCGTTCCTAACTGTTCCCGTGCCATCAGCCGCCGATGTGCTTGTCAGTTTTTCGAGTCGAGCCAAAGTATCGTAGGTTCGCGAAATCGAGCGAACATGATTGTCCACACCACCTAAGGTAGTTACACCCTCGCGTTCCAGCTGTCGCCGGTTGTTGTACGTATAAGTGAGCACCGTGCCGCGTTGATCCGTGCGTGTTTGGCGAGTGCGGTCGAGGTTATACGCGTAAGCAACTACGTCCGTCCCGCTTGAAGAATCAGGATAGATCTCGCTAGTTACGAGGTCAGCATGGACGCTGTCTTCGTACTCGTATGTAGTCGTCTGATCGTCCGTAGTCCCGTTCTGCCCCATGGCGTTGATCGAAGTGAGCTTCCCTAATCCGTTGTACTGGAAAATAACTACTTGATCCTGAGACTTGTCAGTCGTGTCACCTTCATTTGTAGAGGGAGGGCTGAAGTCATCGTGATTCTTGGCAATGTACGTTCGACGCCCGAGCGCATCGTGCCAAGTGCGAGTCGTGTGGGTTGTTGAACCATCTGACCAATTGGTAACCTTGATCTGGCGCCCTGAATCGTCGTCATAGTCGAACGTAGTTAGCAGGACATCGTCATCGCTCGCGGTCGGTGCCGTACCGCGCGAAGGAATCGCGGCGTATAGCCAATTGCCTTCACCCGTAGCGGTATCCCCACTTCCATAGTCGGCACGCTCGGTAATTCTGTCTGCACCATCGTACCAACTGTGAATTGTGCGACGAACGTAGTCATTTGTGGCTGCGGCATTGATCCCAATTGAGGCGTCATTGTGGACCATTTCATACTGATGTTCGGTGATTGCATTCCCGGATGCG
>JAGQPC010000431.1 GCA_020426925.1 Planctomycetales bacterium
CACTGTTGTCAAAGGAACGAGGTGGAGACGGCGATCCGCTCGACGTGCTGTTGCTCGGTCCGTCACTTCCGCGCGGTTCGATTGTTCAAGCGCGGGTTATCGGCGTTTTGAAATTACTAGATGGTGGGGAGCAAGACGACAAACTGATTGCCGTCGTGCCGAGTTCGGAGGCGGGAGACGTTCACAACTTCGCACAGCTAAAAAGCCAGTTTAACGGCGCGCTCGACATCGTCGAAACCTGGTTTTCAAACTACAAAGGTCCCGGAGAAATGGAATCAAAGGGCATTGGCAGCGAGACCGAGGCCAATGCGCTACTTGACGAAGCGATCACGATTTTCGAAGCCAGTTTGCGGCCGGCGGTGTCAAACTAGACGATACTACGTGTCGACGTTGAGTTCCTCGCTTTCGTTTGGGCTCGAATCCTCAACTGCGAGAGCGTCTTCCGACGGTTCGGTAACCATCACATTAGAGGCGAGCGCTTCGACCATTCGCTCTTCCAATCCGTGCTCTTCCAAACGGAGGCGTCGTAGGTCGGAAGGCTTAACCGTGTTCGGCAGTTTTCCCAAGTGGCATATCGGCTCGCCTGGGCTGACGGCCGGCAAGGTCGTCATGCCGATCACAATGCCGTCAAAAGGAGATGTCAGCACGCTACGTTCGTGACCAAGAAGCGTTGCGTTCGTAGAGACCGGTTGGTCTTTTTCAACAATGTCGCCAGGAGCAACATGGAACTGCAGGAAGCCCCCTCGCTCCGCGCGAATCCATTTTGATTCGTCGACCTCGATCTGATAATCGGGACTAGACTCCACACCTTCAACCATGCCCAGGTGAATTAAGACATTACGCACACCGCGTACGGTCGATTCCACGATTCCCGGTTCGACTTTCGAAACTTCACCACCTTCCATCAGAATGATTGGGCATCCTGACTTCGTGCCTTCACGTCGGAGCGAGCCACGAGGTCCGAGTCCGTTGATTAAGATCTCGCAGCCAAACGCGTCTGCAATTTCGCGAACCTTTGTATTTGTAAAATCACCGCGCACGTTTGGATAGTTCGTTCGTCGCACTGCTGCTGTGTGCAGATCGATACCAAAATCGGACCTCGCAACGATTTCGTCAAACAGAGTTCTTGCCATCCGGCTGGCAAGACTACCCGTTTTGCTGCCCGGAAAGGAACGATTTAAGTCACGCCGATCAGGCAAATAACGAGAGTGCCGATCGAATCCGAGAATGTTCAAAACCGGCGCAAAAATGACTGCTCCACGCAATAGTTTTAACTCAGAATCTTGGATCAGTTGGCGTATCGCACCGGTGCCATTGATTTCGTTTCCGTGCAGTGCCGCTGAAACGAACACGACCGGACCTTCCGCGGCCCCTCGACGAACATGCAGAGGAATCCCCAGGGTCATGCCGCTATAGCTTTCACTAACTGCTAATCGCAAGTCGCGTGATTCGCCAAGGGGAATAAGTTGGCCATCCCAATCAGCGATACTTCGACGTTCTCCGGGCGATGACATTATCGATGGCCCTCACCGTGGTGGTGACCGTCCGCGTCAAGGAGCACTTCTTCCGCGACGGGCAAATCAGGGAGCTCTTGAACTTTTGGCTTGCGCCTACGTCTGGTTTTAGGCGGGACCAAGTCGCGCATTAGCTCCAGCTTTCCAAAACAGAGAAGCCGGTCGCCGGATTCCAGTACTCGAGCCGATTTTGGATTTGGAATCACCGTCGTACCTCGGTAGAGAGTCAGCACATTAAGATCTCGGTCACGCAGTCCGGAATCTTTGATTGTCTTGCCCACGAACTCTGATCCGTCGGGCACGTGAATTTCCGTTACGCCGTATCCACGACTAACAGTCAATCGCTGCCGCAAATCGATTTCAGGAAAATCAACTTGAGCGGCGATGTAATCGACAATGGCACCGGCGATGTCCAACTAAGTACAACGTTCGATACCTTCCAAACCGGGCGAAGAATTGACCTCCATGACTTGTGGGCCATCCTTGCCCTCAAGCATGTCAACACCTGCAACTCGCAGCCCCATAATCTGCGTCGTTCGGATAGCTGTTTCACAGTAGGTTTCGTCCAAGACGACCGCTTCGGTGACACCTCCACGGTGCACGTTGCTCCGAAACTCCTGCCCTTTGGCGATCCGTCTCATTGCCCCAACAACTTGGTCGCCCACTACAAACGCGCGAATGTCTTTGCCTTTACTTTCCGCGATGAACTTCTGAATCAGAACGTTCTGCTTTTGGCTTTGGAGCAGCTCAACGATGGCTTCCGCCGACTTGGCGGACTCAGCCAACAAGACGCCGATACCTTGTGTACCCTCCAGTAATTTGATGATCACTGGAGCCCCACCGACTCGCTTAATTGCCGGCAAAACGTCTTTCTTGTCAGTGACGAATGTCGTTCTTGGAATCCCGACGTGATGGCGGCTGAGAATCTGCAGACTGCGAAGTTTGTCGCGAGAGTTGGAGATCCCCGATGATGAATTCGCGCAAAACACGTCCATCTGCTCGAATTGCCTGACAACAGCGGTGCCAAAGTTCGTGACCGAAGCTCCGATTCTCGGCAGGACCGCGTCGTAGTCGGATAGCAATTTACCGCGAAAGTAGAGATCCGGTTCACCTTTTTGCAGATCGATTGCAAACTTCAACGTGTCGAGAACCTTAACACGGTGCCCACGCTGCTGCGCAGCTTCTCGTAGTCGCCGTGTGCTGTAACAACGAAGGTTTCTGGAAAGAATGGCGAATTTCATTGTGAGTCGTTTCTGTGTGTGGAATTCATCTGGTCGATTCTACTTGGCCTTCTTTGGCCTGCCGCCGTAGTACGAATGGCCACCGTCGACTAAGAATCGGTCGCGAAACGCTTGCCTGCCAAGCAACATCCGAAACCCCATGCTGTCCCGATTCGCTAAAGTCAATTCGACGGGCCAGGTTACTCCAAGAAGGCTAACGTTTGTCACAATGACCGGCCGAAGACTTTCTTGGCCGCTGGAACTTCGCACAGTACGCTCGTCATACACGACCGACTCCACTTCTAATATCCTAGTTCGGCGACGCTGAATGGGGTGGATTTTGAATCGCACTCGCTGCTGGCCGCCGACTGAAAACGACTTCAGATCGAACGCGTGAAGTGACGACGAACGAGCCCCCGAATCCACCTTGGCCTTGATTCTTGCAATCCCAAGGTCGGGTAATCCAACCCATTCTCGCCAACCAATAACTGGCAGTCTTGCTCTTTCTTTTACCATTCCATTCTCGCTCAAGTCACAGGTTTCGGTCACAAGCCGAAACAGCATTGTATTCGAGACCGACCTGAGCCCGTACCCCAAACGGCTGAATCCGCACCGTCAAACTCTAGCGAGCCTGGCGTAGCAGACCATCGCAAAACGGAATGTTGTTGGGGGTCAATTACGCATTGAACGCTCGATCACCAGCGTCCCCCAGCCCAGGCACGATGAACTTTTGAGAATTCAGTTCTGCATCGATTGTGCAAACGTAGATGTCTGTTTGAGGCGATTCATTTTGAACTCGTTCAATCCCTGTTTGGCTTGCAATGATCGAAAGCAGCTTTGTTCGCGAAACGCCTTTGTCACGCAGCGCCGATATTGCCAGGCACGCTGAACCACCTGTCGCTAACATCGGATCCAATACAAATGCGATGTCAACTGGATCGAAGTCGGCCAGCTTGTTGTAGTACTCGACAGGTTCGGCCGTTTTTTCATTTCGGTAAAGCCCCAAGTACCAAACTTCTGCATGAGGCAGCATGTCAAGCATCGGGTCAACCATGGCGATGCCTGCTCGAATGATAGGGACCAACCCGATGCGCTGAGACAATCTCTGCCCAGTGGTCGTCGTCAAAGGTGTTTCAACAGCTACCCGCTGCGTGGCCAGCTGAGCCGTTGCATGGAACGCCAATAACCAAGTTAACCGAGCTGTCGCTTGACGAAACTGTTCGGGCGAAGTTGATTTTTCTCGAAGATGAGCCAAATGATGCTCTACAACAGGATGATCTGCGACGTGAACTGGCATTGATGACTCACTCACGCGTTGCGTGCCGCCTCCCGTTTGAGCACTCCGGTCACCAACGCCGTCAAGTGTGGCTCTGCAGCGTTTGCATTTGCAATGATCTCTTCCACGACAGCTGGTTGTAGCGAATCGGGAAAGCACATGTCGGTAATGATTGAGAAGCCGATGACCCGCATCCCGGCGTGAACGGCGACGATGACTTCCGGTACCGTAGACATCCCTACCACGTCAGCACCAATCGCGCGAAGAAATCGGTATTCCGCCCGCGTCTCTAGATTCGGGCCCGTGACCGCAACAAAAACGCCTCGATGCAAAAGGATGTTCTGCTCGCGAGCCACCTCCATTGCATCTTGGATTAAATCTTGCGTGTACGGTTCACACATGTCGGGAAATCGTGGCCCCAGCCGGTCATCGTTGATCCCGATCAGCGGGTTGTCGCCCATCAGATTTATGTGGTCATCGATTACCATCAGGTCACCGCATTGGTAGTACGGATTCATTCCGCCACAGGCATTCGAAACAACCAGCAAATCAGCGCCCATCGCCTTCATGACTCGAACTGGTAGCGTGATTTGTTTGAGCGGATAACCTTCGTACATGTGAAAGCGACCTTCCATCGCCATCACTGGCTGGCCGTCTAGCAATCCGCAAACGAGTCTCCCTCGGTGACTGGTCGCAGTCGATTGAGGGAAGTGTGGGATTTCTTCGTACTCAAGAGACGCTTCAACTTGGATTTGTTCCACAAGAGCACCCAGTCCGGTGCCCAAAATGATTCCAGCCTGCGGAGCTCGATCCCAATGAGACCGAATGTTCGCGACGGCTGCTGCGATTTGATCGTACAGTTCCAGCATGTTCTCAATCCGTTGTCAGATATATATGTCACGAGCAGCCTATCGCGTGAAAGTTCGACGTACAAGATGCCAGCGTCGAACAGGACTGAAATCTGGCGGTTGCGAGAGGGGGCTGCAATGATCCATTGACAGCGAATGACGCGTAAGTGAATCCAAGATGAGGCTGCGTCGCGCAACCAAGTGGCTTCGAGACTCGCTAGTGAGCGGCAACCGTGTCTCGGCAATAACGCAGCATTGCGTCCGGAATCTTCGATAGTGGAAGAACTGTGTCGACAGCTCCGACTGCGATTGCGGCTTTGGGCATACCAAACACAACGCACGTTGCTTCGTCTTGCGCGATCGTTTTTGCTCCCGCCTCGTGCATCGCCAACATGCCGCTAGCGCCGTCATCTCCCATTCCAGTTAGCATCACGCCGGTCACATTTGTTCCCAGGTACTGCGCGCAGGAGTCGAACAACACATTGACGGATGGACGATGGCGATTGACACGCTCGTCTTGATTGATTTTCACGGAGTAATTCGCTCCGCTTCGAAACACGGACATGTGATAATTTCCAGGTGCAATCAGAGCGTGGCCTGGCAGAATGCGATCACCGTGAGCCGCTTCCTTCACGTTGATGTCACAGAGGTTGTCCAGTCTTTCCGCGTACGCCTTCGTGAAATTTGGCGGCATGTGAATCACAGCAACGATGCCCGGAGAGTTCGAAGGCAGGGCCGACAATACCGACGCAAGGGCCTCCGTTCCACCAGTCGAAGCACCAATCGCTATAACTTTGTGTGTGCTCGTGATCAGTGCTTCGCATGGACGTGAGTTCTTTCGTGCAGGCTTGGCGTGAAGGTCAAGCCGCTTGACTCGCGCTGTGGCCGCGGCCTTAACCTTAGCGATAATTTCGTCGGCTTGTTCTCCAATCGTTTGCGACAGATCTAGTTTCGGTTTGGTGACGAAATCAACAGCACCAAGCTCCAACGCACGAAGCGTTGTTTCACATCCTTTTTCTGTCAAAGACGAAAGCATCACGACAGGCAATGGATGCCCTGACATCAGCTTTTCGAGAAATGTCAAACCATCCATTCGAGGCATTTCAACGTCAAGCGTCACAACGTCCGGCTCGTCGCTGAGAATCTTGTCACGAGCGGCATATGGATCGCGCGCCGCACCAATAACTTCGATTTCCGCATCCTGCCGAAGTATGTCCGAGATCATCTCGCGCATCAGAGCGGAGTCGTCAACTACGAGTACTCTTATCTTTGCCATGGGCTGTTGGTCTCCGTACAGAGATTCCGTGATTTGCATCTACGACTCTTGTGTCGCGTATTGGTAAATGGTGTTTTCTGATCAGAAGAGCGTAATGCCGTCGTCAGCAGCTGCGGCCGGTTCAAGTTTTGGAGTCGACGGTTTGACTTCTTCTCTTGGCAGTTTCCGTTTCTCGATTTTCTTGACTCGTGCGCGTCCTGAATCGGTGAAGAACTGGACCTGAAGGCCGGAATCGCCGCCAAGGTATTCACTTACGATGGGAATGGACTCGACTTCCAAAAAGTGCTTCACGAATTCTGAATTCTTGTCGCCGACGCTGTTGCCCTTTTTCATGTTTTCGATGACATGCCCGCCACCGAACACTTTGGCTTGCAATCTACGCCGGTCTCCACCAAGCCCCATGATCTCGTTGATCAGCAACTCCATCGCGTGAATTCCGTAACTAGCAGCATCACGATCTCCACTGCCGTTGGGAAGTAGAAAATGGTTCATGCCACCGATCTGCGCATCTTCGTCGTACAAACAGGCAGCGATGCAAGATCCCAACAGCGTCGTGACACAGGTCGGTTCTCGACTTGCGAATACTTCACCGACGATGATTGGTTTCTTGGGGACTTTTACCGTTTCCTTTTGCTTTGCCGGAGCCGGTGTTGCGCGGAGCTTCGTATGGACTGCTGGCGCTTTCGACGCGGAAGTTTTTTTGGACGCAGCAGATGCAGTAGGTTTCGACACAGGTTTCGCGAGCGTTGGGGGGGCTTGCTGTGGCGGACTGGAACTTTGCACGCCTGTGCGAACAAAAATAGTTTTACCCAGCGGCTTATACAGGTCCTTTGCTCGCACCAACGATTCCGAGTGCCCAAGAATCAAGTGGCTGTCGTTCGGTAAATACTCGGAGAACCGACGCAATAACTTGTCCTGCGTTTCATGGTCGAAGTAAATCATTGCATTCCGACACATGATGACATCGAATTGAGTTTTTATCGGCCAATTCTCGTCAGCAAAATTGATCCGTCGGAACGTGAGCAAGTCTTTTAGGTGCGGTCGAACCTCCATGCCGTCTGGCTTCTTCGTAAAGTGGCGCTGAAGATGCTCTTTGGGAATTCCGGCCAAACGGCTTGTTTCGTAAAAGCCTCGCTGTGCATGAGCCAGCACTTCAGTATCAATATCAGAGGCAAGGATTCGAATGTCCCATCCGCTTTGATCAGCGAAGGCGTTGTGGACGTTCATCGCAATCGAGTACGGCTCCTCTCCCATGGAGCACGCGGCACTCCAAATTCGTAGTTTTCGAGGCCCGCCGTTCTTGGCCTGCTCAATCTTCTGCTTGAAAACGACGTCACGCAGAAATTCGAAGTGGTGATACTCTCGGAAAAAACTCGTCTTGTTCGTGGTGACGCAGTTGATCATTCGAATCAATTCATCACCATGAGGATCACTTTCCAGCAGATAGTCGTAGTAGGCTTGGTAAGAGTCCAAGTCCAAGTCAACAAGCCGTTTACGCAAGCGCGACTGAAGCAGTTGACGCTTCGACTCTCGAAGCGTAATGCCCGTTTCGCGATAGATTAGTTCGTGGAAGTTCTTGAACTCTGATTGGCTGATCGTGTATTCCACAGGTCGTCTCGTCTAGTGGTTGTCCCAATAGAAAATAGAATCTCTCCCCACGTGCGGTGAGGAGAGGTTCCGACGCTTAATTCAGCTTTAGAATTCCATGAATTCGTTTTCCGCTTCCGCAAAGGCGTCCGCAGCAGGTGCTCGTCGACTTGTTTCTAGCGGTTTCTTCGTTGCAGTGGATCTGCTGGCAGGAACAAGGTCAGGCGTTGCCGTGCGATTGCTCTTTGTCGAGTCGTGAGTCCCATGATCTAACTGAAACTGTGCGACTAGTTGCCCCAGCTGCTCTGCGTGCGTGAGCAACGACGAAGCCGTTCCTGACATCTCTTCCGTTTGAGTCGCGTTGGATTGAGTGACTCGGTCCATTTCCGCGACAGCCTTGTTCACCTGCTCGATGCCATTAAGCTGTTCTTTGGATGCCGCCGCAATTTCAGAAACAATGTCAGTAACTTGTTTAACCGAATCGACGATTTCGTTGAGCGTTTCGCCAGATTGATTGACGAGGCTGGATCCTT
>JAGQPC010000432.1 GCA_020426925.1 Planctomycetales bacterium
AATCTGGCTTGGCGATCACTCAGGCTAACTCGAATTCACCAACTAACCAAACGGACTCGGCAAGAAATCAGATCACGGGGAACTGCTGGCGATCGACTATCTCGTCAGCCGCCCGGAAATTGATGCCAAGCGAATCGGGTTCACGGGCTGTTCCGGTGGAGGCACG
The DNA here is from genome assembly GCA_020426925.1 of Planctomycetales bacterium. Classification (GTDB taxonomy): domain Bacteria; phylum Planctomycetota; class Planctomycetia; order Pirellulales; family Pirellulaceae; genus JAGQPC01. The sequence goes on from JAGQPC010000432.1 coordinate 167, forward strand.
CTCACCAGCTATGTGATGGCTTTGGACGACCGAGTGGCGTGCGCTGCTCCTGCGTGTTACCTCACGACGTTTCGCCGATTGATTGAAACGATTGGGCCTCAGGACGCCGAACAGAACATCTTCGGGCAACTCGAATTCGGAATGGATCACCCGGATTACGTGATCATGCGTGCTCCGCGGCCGACTTTGATTAGCTTGACGACTGATGACTTCTTTGACATTCGAGGAAGCTGGGAAAACTTTCGCCAAGCCAAACGAATCTATGGGCGTCTCGGACGTCCGGAATGTGTGGATCTAGTCGAGATTGAAGGGAAACACGGTGTCCAACCGCAGAACTTGGCGACGATCACGCACTGGATGAAGCGTTGGCTGTTAGGTCGAGACGAACACGTCACCATTGCGGAGCTGGCGACGCGTCCGGCGGCCGAGTTGCTTTGTACGAAATCGGGGCAGGTGCTTACCAGTTTGCCCAATGAGCGATCGGTGTTCGATCTAAACGCCGTGTACGAGCAACAACTCACGCAGCAGCGAACTGAGCTTTGGAAAGAACACTCGCAAGACGAAATGCGAACGAAGATTCGGCAGTTGCTGCGAGTGCGCGAGCCATCGGAGGTGAAGCCGCCGAATGCTCGCGACATTGGACGACTGAAACGCGATTCTTATCACATCGACAAAATCGTTCTGGAGACCGATGCCGGTGCGACGCTTGCAGGGCTGACGTTGCATCCTCCGGGACCATCCGATGCGGCGTATTTGTATTTGCATGACGATGGCAAGATTGGCGACATCGAAGCGGGCGGTCCGATTACTCAGCTGATGGACGATGGTCACGTCGTCATCACGGTTGACTTGCGAGGCCAAGGCGAAACGGCAAGCGACAAACGCGATCCGCTGCTTACCGATTGGAAATCGTATTACCTTGCGTACCTGTTGGGCAAGCCTCTTCTGGGGCTGCGAGTTGAGGACGCGTTGGCAGCGGCCGATTTCGTCGCTTACTACGAAAAGGATCGCGACGACCCACGCGAAGTTCACCTGGTGGGCGTTGGGCAAGCCGGAATTGTCGCGTTACATGCAGCCGCACTTCAGCCAGAACTATTCACTTCCGTGACGTTGCGCGACGTTCCCAAGGACTGGCCATCGATCGTCAGGCAAACTGTGCCTAGCGGCAATCTGGCAAACTCCGTGCACGGCGCGTTGGCGGTCTACGATCTGACCGATCTTGTCAGGCTTATCGATCGCGAAAAGATTCGATTCGAACACACCAAGGACAACTAGATGTGCTAAGTTCTCGCTTGTGGTGGGTGGCGCAACATGACTCAGCGAGCCGTCGGCAGTTGTGCATTGACCGACGTCAGATAATTTGCCAGTGTGCTTGCGAGTTTCTTTCTCACGTCCGCGCGTTCGTTTGCCAGATTTTTGTGCTCGCCCAGATCGGTTTCCAGATCAAACAGTTCGTAACGTTGATCTGCGTAGTAGTGGATCAGCTTCCACTTACCCAAGCGGATCGCGCTGGACGGCCCAATCCCAGGTCCGCTGGGTCCCCAATTGTTAGGAAAGTGCCAGATCAAGGGCCGAAGCTGGCGAGCCGCATCGTCATCGCCTCGAAGCAGGTTGGTAAAACTCTGACCGTCTACGACTCCGCCGATCTGTTCGATTTCAGTGACACCGGCCATTTCGAGGATCGTCGGAAAAAAGTCCTCGATAATGACCGGTTGTTGACAGACAGAATCTGGTCGCGTCACTCGGGGCCACGAGACGATCATTGGCACGCGGACGCCACCTTCATGAGCCGAGCCCTTGCCGCTGGATAGTGGCTTGTTGTGTGTGTGAGCTACACCGCCACGTCCATGCGCGCTCAACCCGCCGTTGTCGGATATGAACAGCACGATCGTTTCTTCCGATAGGCCGTGATGATTGATGTTCGCCAGCACGTCGCCTAGCGACTTGTCCATTCCTTCGACCATGGCCGCGTACATCGCTTCTGTTTTGTCGAGCCCCGCATCGAAATACTTTTGATGAAAACGCGAATCAATAGCGAACGGCACATGCACAGCGTAGTGCGACATGTAGAGGAAAAACGGCTTGTTGGCCGCGACCGCTTGATCGACGGCCCTGTTCGCTTCGATCGTAAGTGCTTCGGTCAGAAAGATGTCTTTGCCGTGATAAGCTTCCAAGTCGGGCACATCCCAAACTCGATCGCCGTTGCGCCATGCGGCGCTGAAGTTCTGTGTTCCTAGAAAGCTGCCAGGACCGCCCGCCGCATGGCCGGCGATATTGCGATCAAAGCCAATCTTCAAAGGATCGCTGCCCGGAGTGCCGATCGCTCCGAAGTGAGCTTTGCCCACGTGGATCGTGTGATAACCTGCCTCGCTGAGAAACGCGGGGAGACATTTCGCATGCACAGTGCGTTCTATGCCAGGGACTGGACTGATTCCATTGACATTCCACTTGGGAAGGTCGAGCCGCGGATGAGGCCGATCGTTGCTGGCGTTCTTGCGTAGTGTCCAGTTCGTAACGCGATGTCGCGACGCATTCATGCCTGTCATCAGGCTGACGCGAGTCGGCGAACAAACGCTGCAGGCGTACGCTTGCGTGAACCGCATGCCGGCCTTTGCAAGCCGCTCCATGTTGGGCGTGTGATATCGTCGATTGAGCCCCGTCACTTCCGTGTGAAACGGCACCGACGTGTCCTGCCAACCCATGTCATCGACCAGGAATAAAACGATGTTGGGTCGTTTTTTTGTAGGCTCGTTCTGTTGCCGAATGTGTGCCGCAACAGCCTGTGCGATCGCGGTATAACCTTCCGCGTTCGGATGCACTCCGTCTGACTCGGTCAGCAAACCCGGGCGATTCTGAAGCACGGCGTTCAGTTCCAAAAGCGATGTATTTCGATCGGCGTGTTGTTTTGCGAGTCGTCTTATCCGTTCGCACAACTGCTGCAATCGCGGTTTTCGCTCGGCGAGGTTTGCCAGACGTTCAGCGCTTAGCCCCAGTGTCTCAAGAACTATCGCCGTCGGAGTGCACACGACGATATGCGGCTTCGTGGGCAGATCGCTGAGCGTGTTGATGAGCTCGGAGTAGTCGTCGTCACAGCGATCGATTTGCTCCCAGTTCTTGCGACTGCCGCCAACCGTGTCGTTTGTTCCCAACGAGATCACGATGAAGTGCGGTTCGAACTTCTTTACCGTGTCGAGATTGCGCCAGATGTTCGGACGACCGGTCTTGATGAGCGTCGCACCGCCGATCCCAAAATTGCGAACTTCGTACGCATCTCCCAACAAGTGCTGGAGACGAGCCGGATAGGATTCCGTTTTTGCGTCGACTCTGGCACCAGCCGTGATGCTGTCGCCCAAACAGGCAACGCGAGTCGTTTCCAGTCCGGAAGCATCGAGGTCCACGCTGAATGTAAAAAAGACGAGACTGATTGCGAATGCGATTTTCATGGCGCCGTTGGATTTGAACTGGTTGAGTGCTGCTCAACAGTTTATCACTTAAATCCCATTGCATTACAGTGTTGAAATCGCGCGTTGTGCAGTTGTCGAGCGTTTTCGCCAGTCAAGCACGCGCATGTTTCGACCCTGGACGTTAAAGTGGTGGCGATATAAGAAGGTAAACCGCTTCGTCATGCGCTACTGCAGAAGGGTTGTTTAAGGAATGTCACGAATCGTACTGACCAATTGTTTGTTTCCGGTATTGGCTTCAATCTGTTCCCAGACTTTCGTTGTCGTCATGTCTCTTGCGTGTGTCGGAACATTGCAATCGTTCTCAATCTCGCAAGAAACGAAACCAGCACGTGCGTGTCGATCCGTGCATCTCTGGTGGCAACCGGATGAGCAATCACTGGCTGAGATAGAAAAGCCTGTCGAAGCGACAGCGTTCTACAACGAACTCGCAATCGAACAGTCAACGGGCGGTTCGTATTTTATGGCCTGCGGTTTTAGCAAAGGCTATTTCGGCATTCAAGAATTGCCCGACGGAAAGAAGATCGCGTTGTTTTCAATTTGGGAGCCCGGAAAACAGAACAATCCAAATGCGACTCCAGAAGAGCGACGTGTCAAAAAAATAGCTTCAGGCGAAGGAGTTCGCGTGAAACGATTTGGTGGGGAAGGAACAGGTGGACAGTCATTTTACGACTACGACTGGGAAATCGGAGAGTCGGTTCGATTTGTGGTTTTCGCGAAACCAGACGGGCCCGATCGCACTCAGTTTGCTGGCTACATCTACATTCCGGACGAGAGTCGGTGGCAGCACATGGCGACGTTTTCGACGCTGGCCAACGGACACTTGTTGCGAGGTTACTATTCGTTTGTTGAAGACTTCTTGCGAAATGGCAAGTCTGCGACGATTGTTCACCGCGCGAACTTTGGCAATGGCTGGATCAAAGCGAAAACGAAAGATGGCCCAAAGTGGTTGCCGCTGACAAGTGCTCGATTTACGGCGGATCGAACTCCCACCGACAACATTGATTCCGGAGTGGTTGGTGATCGAGTCTATTTGCAAACGGGTGGCGAGACAAAGAACGAACATGCGAAATTGCGCGAGTCGTCAGTGCTCAATGCGTCCGAGCGAAAACCTCCGCTTGATTTGCCCGATCCATTTGGTGAACGTCAATCGTCGCTGGATAGTGTCAGAGTGCTTGCTTACAACATCAAACATGGTCGCGGCAACGATGGAAAAGTCGACCTTGAGCGAACAGCTCAAGTGATTCGACGATTGAATCCCGACGTGGTGGCTCTGCAGGAAATCGATAACAAGGCGACTCGCAGCGGAAACGTTGACGAGGCGAAGAGGCTGGCAGAGTTAACGGGTTTGAAGCACCACGCGTTCGGTCGGTTCATGGATTTTGACGGGGGCAAGTATGGTATGGCGGTCATCTCGAGATATCCCCTGACGGATGTGACTGATTTGCGTTTGCCGGACGGAGCTGAGCCACGTACTTCGCTGATTGCAACGGTTGGAATGCCGCAGCCGTTTCGCCTTGCGAGCGTCCATTTCTATGCCACGGAAGAACAACGACTTGCCCAAGCGAAAACGTTACTCGGATTTCTTGGCGACCATCAAGACATTCCGTGCGTCGTCGCCGGTGATTTTAATTCCAAACCCGATTCGCCTGTGTTGAAGCTCTTTTCTGATTGGAACATTCCACCAAAAGGAGACGATCATCTTACGTTCTCGTCGGACAATCCCCGAATCGAAATCGACTTCATCATGCATCGGCCCGACACGGCTTTTATCGTTCGCGAAATCGACGTGATCGACGAACCAGTTGCGTCGGATCATCGTCCGGTTACCGTCGATCTGTCTGTGGTGCCTCGAAGCAAGACACGATGGTGGAAAGGCAATTTGCACACGCATTCGCTTTGGAGTGACGGAAACGATTTTCCGGAAATGATTGCCGATTGGTATCGAAAGCGTGGTTACCATTTTCTCGCGCTGTCCGATCACAACATTTTGGGCGAAGGCTACAAGTGGATGAAGCTTAGCGACATCGAAAGTCGCAACGGGAAGACCGCATTGCCAAAATATCTTGCTCGTTTTGGCCAAGACTGGGTGGAGACGCGCGGCAGCCGAAGCGATGGATCGTTTGAGGTGCGACTGAAGCCACTTAGTGAATTTAGGTCACTCGTTGAATCGGCCGATGAGTTTATGATGATTCAGTCAGAGGAAATTACGGATAAAGGCGCGCACATTAACGCGACGAATATTGCCGAAGTGATCCAACCGCAGGGCGGTGATTCGGTGCGCGAGACGATTCAGAACAATTTGCGAGCCGTCGACGAACAAGCAAAGCGACTCGGCCGCACGATTATTCCGCACCTTAATCATCCTAATCTGGGCGACACTGGAATATCGGCCGAGGATCTCGCGGCACTTGTTCAAGATGAGTTCTTTGAAGTCTTCAATGGCGTGGATCAGGATGGCGATTTAGGCAGTGATCGTCGCCATAGCCTGGAAACGTTATGGGACATCACGAGCGCGCTTCGCATCAGCGAGCTAAACGCGGCTCCGATGTTCGGATTGGCCACGGATGACACTCACGAATATCACGGCGGTAAGCGTCTGGCACCGGGCCGGGGCTGGATAATGCTTCGAGCAAAGCACTTAACGCGTGAATCGATCGTCGACGCGATGAAGCGAGGCGATTTCTACGCGTCGTCGGGCGTGAGCTTGCGAGAAGTCGATTTTGATGAGGCCAGCAAGATGCTCAATATCGAAATCGAACCCGATGGCGACGCTGAGTTCACGACGCAGTTTATCGGTACGCCGGTCGACTTCGATAAGACCACATCGCAACGTAAAGACAAAGACGGAAATGCCGTCAACGGCACGCTCGATTATTCCGCTGACGTTGGGAAAGTTTTCGCGACTCAACACGGTCACAGCGTCAGTTATCAATTGACGGGCGATGAGCTGTATGTGCGAGCCACGATTACCAGCAACAAGTCTCCGGAAGACCCGACCAGTGAAAGTCCGCTCGCGAAAGCTTGGACTCAACCAGTTGGCTGGCGATCTCAGTTGGCGAAGGCAAGTTCTCGTGAATAGTCGCAATTTGCGAGATTTCCGCTGCGATGTGGCGTTGAACGGAATCGAGGTTTCGCATGGCTGAAGTTTTGTCGATGTCGTTGATGTTTCTTTGGGTGGCCATGCCCGCGTTGGTTTGGGGAATCCGTCTCGTTTCGCGAAAGCGAATACATGGAGCGTTGCTTTACGTGCTGACGGTCGTCGTCTGTTACGTGTTATTCGTTGCATGCGCGTGGACTGCTGATGTCGTGCTTGAGCAACGGATGAACAGCTTTGACTTGGACGGAGATGGTGGGATCGGCGGCGTCGAATTGACTCCAGAGGCTCAGCAGGCGATCGACGACTGGGCGAGCGACACAGGCCGAACCTTCGCGCCAATTGTCGGTGGCCCGTTATCTGCATTTTGGGCCGCAGTTTGCATGATTCCGCTGTGCATTGGCGAGTGGATCGTAAAACGTTTTATCGGCCGCGGAAAACGAGAAGACGATTCGGATGGAGCGGCCGATGTACTGCGAAATGATCCTTCAAGCGAGGGCAACCCATACAGCTCGCCGGGTACTCAATAATGCCGCTGGGCGACTGCAATCAAAAGATGGAGACATGAAATGATCAATCGCCAGGAAATCCTGGAGTCTCTTCGCAACTCGCTTCATCACGTATTGATCTTCGTCGCGATTTCGGCGACGGCGGTCTGCCAACAATCTGTCACGGCAGGCGGAGATGGTGATATCAGTGCGGATGTTGTCGTTTATGGTTCGACGCCAGCCGGCTACTGTGCCGCTGTAGCGGCCGCGCGAGAAGGGGTCGACGTGGTGCTGTTGGAACCGACCGATCACATTGGTGGACTGAATACTGGAGGGCTCAGCCATAGTGATTCGAACCAATGTGACCGCAACACGTTGATGGGGCTGTTCGACGAATGGCATAGGCGTATCGAGAAAGATTATGCGTCGCGAGGAATCTCGTTGCACTACAAGGTCAGCGAGAAGAACCATGCCGTCTGGACCTACGAGCCGCATGTCGCCACGCGTGTTACGGAGCAGATGTTGGACGAAGCTGGCGTGCGAGTCTTCACGGAAAAGTATCTGCATTCGGCACACAAGGATGGTGCGCGGATCACACGCATCGTCACGAGTGATGGCTCATTTCATGCCAACGTTTTTGTCGACGCCACGTACGAGGGAGACCTAATGGCAGCGTCCGGAGTGAGTTGGACGATTGGCCGCGAAGGACGTGATGAATGCGGTGAGTCCTATGCTGGCAAACAGTTTCCAAAGTCGAAAATGAGAATCAACGGGTTTGACGACCAAGGAAATCCGTTGCCGCTTGTGACAACAACAGACGCGGGGCCTGCGGAAGATGGTGACAAGAACGTGATGGTTTACAGCTTTCGGCTTTGCCTGACGGAGGACCCTGAAAACCGTGTGCCGTTTCCGAAGCCCGCAAACTACGACCCTGCTCGATTCGAAATCATGCGGCGATTTGCGAAAAGTGGAGGGCGGCTCGGCTTCGATCTGTATCCGATGCCCGGGAACAAATTCGATGGAAATAATTCGATCGGTGGGCAGTTTTCGTTGGGGCTGGTAGGTGGAGGCAATGCATGGTGCGAGGCAAACGAAGCCGAGCGAAAAGAGATTTGGGAAGCACACAAGCAATACACGTTAGAACTGTACTATTTTCTCACTACCGATTCCGCTGTGCCCGAAGCAGTTCGGCAGCGATACGCAATGTTGGGACTCTGCAAGGACGAGTTCGCGGCCTACGGGCACTTCTCACCGGCGCTCTATGTCCGTGAGGGCCGCCGAATGCGTGGCATGTACGTGCTCAGCCAGAAAGACATTCTTGACGAACCCGAGAAAGACGATCCGATCATTGTGTCTTCCTTTCCGATCGATTCGCATGATTGCCAGCGAGTTGCGTCCAAGGACGGGTATGTCATCAACGAAGGAACCATCTTTCCAGTCCGAATGAAGGACACGAAACAAGGTTATCCCTACCACGTTCCGTATCGGTCGATTTTGCCGAAGCCGGCCGAATGCACGAATCTGTTGGTTCCAGTTTCGCTTTCCTGCACGCACGTTGGTATCTCGTCGATACGCGTGGAGCCAACATGGATGATTCTCGGCCAAAGTGCCGGCGTTGCCGCGGCGCTCACAGCAAAAGCGGAACCGCGTTTGCCGGTTCAAGAGCTGTCCTATCCACAGCTTCGAGAAAGGCTCCTTGCGCAAGGCCAAGTTCTTGACCTGCCGTAACCTGCGAGCTTATGCCCGCTCGATCGGAAATGGGATAACGTCGTCGATGAGCGATGAGTTGGCTGCCAGCATTACGAGTCGGTCGAAGCCGAGTGCAACGCCGGTGGACTGCGGTAGTCCATGTGACATCGCGGAAAGGAGGTAGCTTTGTGTTGGAAGTTCACTCCGACTGTCGGCCCGACGTTTCTTGTTGTTCGAATCGTTGCGGTGTTGATGTTCCTCGGCGTCACACAATTCGAAGTAGCCGTTGGCGAGTTCCATGCCTTTGTAGTACGCTTCGAACCGTTGAGCGACCGGGGCTTCGCCACTGTTGTCGACGCATGCCAACGCCGCCTGGCTGGCAGGATAGTCGTACATGATTGTCGGCTGGTCGATTCCTAAAGTATGCTCAACGCATTCCGCCAGCAAGAGATTTAGCCACTCATCGCGGTCGTTTGTGTTCATCGAACTTGGCGGAACGACGTTGTGATTTGAGGCAGCATTTTTTAGTTCGTCGACCGAGCACGTGTGCGGATTGATGTTCAGCGTTTCGCGAAATGCGGCTTCGTAGCTGACGCGCGAAAAGCTGTCTACGTCGTCGAGTGAATGGGCTAGCAGCTCGCCGAGCATTTGTTGGCCGTCACTGTATGATTGGCCGACCATGTACCACTCGACAATCGTGAATTCTGGATTGTGCAGATCGCCTCGTTCGCTGTCTCGAAACGCGCGAGTTATCTGAAAGATCGATTCCATGCCTGCGGCGAGCAATCGCTTCATCGCGAACTCGGGGGAAGTTTGCAGCCAGAACTTTTCTGCTGAGTTGCCGAGCGTGACCGAGATCGGATCGATGTAGCAATCGACAACGGTATCGCGAGAAAGAACTGGCGTGTCGACTTCCAGAAAATCTCGCTCAAGAAAGAACTCGCGAACTCGCTGCAGCAGATGCGAGCGTCGCGTTAGGTTTTCGATCGAGGCCGTGGGCAGAAAGTTTTCACGAGTCTCGTCGGTCACGGCAGAAGTGTCCAATGCGCGCCGACCAGATCGGCGCGATTTTGTTTTTGGCGATGCCTACTCTTTGACGCGTTCGACATAGCTCCCGGTTCGGGTGTCGATCTTGCAGAGCTCGCCCTGGTTGATGAATGAAGGGCACATGAACTCGGCGCCGGTTTCGAATTTCACTGGCTTTGTGACGTTGGTTGCCGTGTTGCCTTTTGCACCGGGCTCGCAGTATTCGACCTTCAGCACGACATGATTCGGAGGTGTCATCGCGATTGGGTTGTCGTTGAAGAGCATCATCGAGCAGACCATGCCTTCCTTGAGGTACTTCCAACCATCGTCGACTTGTTCCGCCGAAAGTTCGTATTGCTCGTAGCTTTCGTTATCCATGAAGACAAATGTGTCGCCTTGACGGTATAAAAACTGGGCTGAGATTTCAGCAACGTCTGCTGATTCCAGCGAGTCACCGCCTTTGTACGTTCGGTCTAGCATCGATCCGCGGATCAAGTTCCGCAGCTTGCACTTATACAGAGCATTTCCTTTGCCGGGTTTGACAAAGTTCCACTCAACCATCAAGTATGGATCGCCATCAATTTGGACTTTCAGGCCCTTGCGAAAGTCGCTGGTGTTGTACGTTGCCACGTGTCTACCTAGTGTCAGTCTTTTTTCGACAAAATAAACCAAATTACGAAGTCGCACATCGTACCAAGTTGCCTCATGTTGACAAAGGCGATTGGCGTGACCGGCGACGAGACGAAGAATCGAGGGATTTCGTGATTGAAACACAGCAAGCATGCAGTTTGGGTACGGAATCCAAATCTAGTTGGCAAGAAGAAATGCGGGCTGCGTTTCGCACCGTCGAACGGTTGTGCGAACATCTGGGGCTTAACCCTTCAGAACACGCGTCAATTGCCGCGGCTCGCGATTTCCCTTTGTTTGCTCCTTGGCCGTATGTTCGTCGTATTCGTCCCGGAGATCCGGCTGATCCTCTACTTTTGCAGATTCTCCCCGTCCCTGATGAAACCAAATCGGTCCCTGGATTCTCGGACGATCCGCTTGCCGAGACGGCCGCGACGATGCGTCCGGGACTGCTGCAAAAGTACGATCGACGCGTGTTGCTCGTGACGACCGGCGCGTGTGCGATTCACTGCAGGTATTGTTTTCGGCGAAGTTTTCCCTATGCCGATGTGCCAAATTCGATTAGCGATTGGCAGGACTCGATCGATGCGATTGCGGAAGATCCGTCGATCGACGAAGTGATTCTAAGCGGCGGAGACCCGCTTATGTTGGTCGACAGTACTCTGACGCAGCTGATTGATGCGATTTCGCAGATTGAACACGTGTCACGTTTGCGAATTCACACTCGGCTGCCAATCGTAATTCCAAGTCGCGTGACCGACTCTCTTGTCGGCATGTTAGGGGATGCTCGTCCACAGACGATCGTTGTGCTGCATGCGAATCATCCAGATGAGTTGGACACTGAAGTGGAGCAGGCCATAGATCGGCTGTCCTCTGCCAGGATCAATTTGTTGAATCAAAGTGTCTTGCTTCGTGGCGTTAACGATTCGGTTCAGTGTATGGAGTCGCTTTGCCGGAAATTGGTCAACTTGGGAATTTTGCCTTACTACATGCATCAGCTTGACCGGGTCAATGGAGCGGCGCACTTTGAAGTGGGAAAGGACGAAGGCCGGAAGATAGTGGAAAGCTTGCGCGAGCGTTTGCCAGGCTATGCCGTGCCGACTTATGTAGAAGAACTTCCCGGCCACGCGTCAAAGAAGCCGATCGCGTGACGCTTGTTAGCGTTTTTGTCTGACAAAAAATGCTGTTCCGATCCCGGCTAACCCGATTGCCCCGACGACCCAGCTTGCCGTGCGATATTGCGTTAGCCGAGCGTGAGTCTTGCGTCTTTCTAGGAATTCCGGGGGGCGGCGAGGTCGCATGAGTCCTGTGCCGTTTGTCGATGCGACGACGGTTTCCCAGGTTTTCCAGGCGTAATACGGGTTTAGGTCTTGGATGTCAAAATCTAACTCCACGAATTGCGGTCGGCGGATGTCAATTTGGCTTCGAGCGTTAGAAAGTCGGACGTGCATGTAGATGGCAGACGCTAACATGATCACACCGATCGCGAATAGTGCTCCTTGCGCTGCAGACCAGGCCCTCGTGGTCCGTTTGGCAGATATCGATGCGTTTTTTACCTCGGGCAAGAGCTTAATTTCGCGCATTGTGGGTACCGAAATCTGGACACCACAAGAACAATTCAGCTCTTCGCCAGCTTGTGTGATGCTAACTTGAAGCGTTCTGTCACACGACGAGCACGGCAATTGGTAAAGCGAAGCCATGTTTTTTTGCAATTAGGTGGAGTTGCTTGCCTGATGCGATTTTACCAATCGACTTCCATTTGGACGACCACTAGTTCAATCGCGGGGGTGTACCGGAAACGTTTTACATCCTTATCGGCATCGGTTGTTGAGCGCTGATCTTGCTTCGGGATCAGAAAAGAGGCGGGATACCGATTTGGCCCTGGACCGAATCTGGTCCGTGATTAGAATTTATACGTCAACGCTCGCCTTCCGAGGCATCACACACGGGTAACTGGTTGACTCACTCACCAGTTTATTTTGGCTCTGCGGCTGCATCGAGCGTACCGGCAGAACGAACCACACGGGGTTCTACAAGAAGTCTGCTGTGCCCACCCTAGGAATTCCCCTGCTTAAGTTGAGCGTTCAACTGACGCGTCCGCGACGAATTTGTTCCTTACTGATTGGCTAACCGCGTTAGCACTTTTTTTCGCTTCTAATTCACATGGCATTGTCAAGGTTTACGGTTTGGGAATCGTTTGCAGCCGCGATACAACGCGCGCATTTACAATCCCTTACCAAATGTTTGATCGCTGCGTGTTTGCCGAAAATCAGTGGTACAATTGCGAGGCTGCAAGGACGTCGGGCGACTCAACTCGCGAGCTTTTCTTTTGTCGAGAGCGGAATCAGGATGAACTCCGGTATTCTCGATCCAACAAACGACAAAAGGAGTAGCGCGGGGGTGCTTCCTTCTTTTGATTTGATTCAAACATTTTTTGAAGGAGCTGTTAGTTGTACACACTGATCGAGGAATTCGAAGACGACGCACGTGTGGTAACGAATGCTGCTTTTGATACGACCGCTGCTGAAGCGGATGCTGAAGCCGCTGACGTCGATCTGCTACCCGACGATACCGATGACGACGACGATGATGATGTGGTGGACGGTGATGCCGATGACGAAACGAAAGTTATCGGTGAAGACGGCAGTGAGGAAGGTTTAGATGTTGAGTCGTGGTCGGACGATCCTGTCCGAATGTATTTGACGCAAATGGGCGAGATTCCGCTGCT
>JAGQPC010000433.1 GCA_020426925.1 Planctomycetales bacterium
TCCCGGTTGCGGTGACTGTCCATGCCCGCAGCAAGCGCCGTGTTCACGGTCATTTGTCGGTTTTTGGCTGCAACAACGGCACTTTGCGGTTTCCGAACGCACGTCACAAGAACCGCAACCTTGACAGGTGAATCCGGACGAGCAATCAGCAGAGCAGTCCTGCCCGGTCACGTATGCAAACGCCGGCTGAATCGTCAGGGCGACGATCAGTGAGAGATTGACGGCGATGTGGGTTACGCGGGCCATGTGAATTGTTTGGAAGTTTCGAATTGCACGTTCCGAAGATACCCTACGACGGTATATGAACTATATCGGAAAACAAGCCCCTTGGTTCAAGTCCAATTTGTCACATTGGGCAGGATTGTGAATTGATCGTAGTTAAAGGAGCAACGCTGCAATGCGACAAAGCAGGATAAAACCAGCATTTTCTCCCAGAGGAAGGCTACTGCTGGGCTTGCTGGTGCTAATTTCGCTCAGCGGATGTGCCGCAACGAATGAGTGCAAGCAGTCAGCGACTTCAAAGCCAATTGAATTGCGACCAAGTGTCTCAGCAGTTGGTGAAGAGCCGCAGAACGCAAGTTCAAGCACGGAAAGCGTTGTTCGCCAAGCAAGTCACAGTGAACGAGTAGCGATGCAGGCTCCGCTCCCGAGTGACATCCAGGATGAAGAAAGCGACGTTCTGATGAATTCGCTGGACGAGGAACCGCAGGTAGCAAACGAAAACGCTGGCGAAAAGGCTACAGAACCATCGACGCTTAGCTCCCTAAGCTCGTCGGTGTCGACTCAAGAGCCGGTTGAATACTTCGTTTCGATAGCGCTTGCCGGTCACCCAAAAATACGAGCAGCACGCAGCCGCGTCGCAGCAACCGTTAATGTCATTCCACAAGCTCGGTCATTGCCGGACCCGATGTTCGGCAATACGTTTTGGCCTATACATGATCAAGCACTGCAAACGGCCGGTGGTCGAGTCGGTCACCAGTTCCAACTTTCTCAGGGCGTTCCATGGCCAGAGAAACTGCGAACCAAGGCCGCGATTGCGAGTCGCGAAGTGCAGATGGCACGCGCCGAAGTCGATCGGATTGAACGCGAGATAACTGAGGCCGTGCGATTGGCATATTATGAAGTTTGGTTTGCGACACGGGCTATCGCGATTATAGAGGAGACGCGCGAACTGGTTAATGACCTAACACAAGTCGCCGAGGCTCGCTACAAGAGTGGTGGGACACAGCAGGACGTGCTGCGGGCGCAGCTCGAAAGAGATCGGCTGGATGATCAGCTTGTTCGTTTGAGAAAGCAGAAAGGGCAGGCTCAGGCTGATCTCGCTGCCCTCGTTCAGCAACCTGCGTCGCTTATTCCGGAAGCACAAGAGGAGATTGGACTTCGCAATGTGCCTGAACAACTGGATGATCTGCTTGCGCTGGCGGAACAATGCAGCCCGGAGCTTCGCGCGCTTGCGTGGGAGATTCGACGTGACCGGGAGAAGCAGCGACTCGCTTGCCTACAGCAATACCCAGATTTCCAGTTGGGGGTGAATTATTCGATCATCAACGATGATAACGACGTCATTAGTCCAGTCGCGAATGGTCACGACAACGTTGGCTTTGTCTTTGGATTAACGCTTCCGATCTGGCGAGAGAAGGTTAATGCGGGAGTTCGTGAGGCTGCAAATCGCACCAATAGTTCGGCTCATCGACTCGAAGCAGAGCGTGACGTGATTTACGGAAAATTGCGTCGGTTGGTAGTACAAGCGGATTCGTTGGTAGAACAAGAAGGAATCTATGAAGGTCGAATTATCCCTCGCACCGAAGATACACTCAAACTTGCGATTACTGACTACCGTGGAAAGCGAACCGACTTCTTCACTTTGATTGAGACATACCGGGAACTGCTAATGTTTGAGACGCAACTGGCGCGAATCGAGGCAACTCTAGCTGGTACGATAGCTCAAATTGAACGCACAGTCGGTTGTCCATACGGAACGCAATAACAATACAGACATTACTCACCCTTGGTGATGTTCACTCCCAACCGAGCTTCGCTAGCTCTTGGCGAAGCTCTTTTCGTGCGCGGTTCAGTCGCGAACCCACAGTCCCTTCGGGGATGCCGACTGATTCGGCGATCTCTCGATAGGAAAGCCCCCGCTGTTCCTTCAGGAGCACGACGGCTCTAAGTTCCGGTTCAAGACGTGACATTGCGATTTCAAGCAGTTCGGCTTCTTCGCTTGCACCGAGGCGGTCAGGATCTCTTGTCTCTGGTTCGGCGACAAGAGGAGCAGTCGAGCGTCGCTTGCTTCGGCGAAGATGCTGCAAGGCTTCATTCGTTGCCAGTCGATACAGCCACGTTTCCAGCTTGGACTGCCCATTGAACTGGTCCAGCTTGCGAAACATCGTTAGGAAGACGTGCTGCGTCAGATCGTCGGCATCCTGCCTGCCGACCATACGGATCATCAAGCCGTAGACGTGGTCGCTGCATTGCTCGTAAAGCTGTTGCATTGCGCAGCGATCACCGGCAAGACAGGCATCGACCAAATGCTGGGTGGCAGCAATCGAGGCCGATTCGCTAGTCTTTGTGTCGCCGTTCTCTTGGCTCGCTTCATCCAAACGCGTGACCTCCGTTGCCAGGACGATGCAACATGCCTCGCCGCGAGCCGTGCATCGAGTTTGCTTGTGCAATCTCACATTTTCCAGTGAAGGAATCCGCACGCAAGGCATCGAAAGTTCCAGCACAGCGGATAACTCGCGAAAGCGCAATCGTCTTCGGTCGGCTGCGTTGCGGCAGTCGAGCGTCGGTTGCCGAATTGGTCTTCGTCGAAAAACCCATGTGCATCATCGGGAATGTACGCACGCTCATCGCCGCACCGCGAAAACGGGCGTCGCTGGCGTAACTACTTGGAATCACAAGCATAACATACCCTGATAGGGTATTGAAGGGCGTGTCGAAATTCATCGTTTTGCCGTGCCCGATTTGGTACGCAATAGTCCGATCAAAAGG
>JAGQPC010000434.1 GCA_020426925.1 Planctomycetales bacterium
GCTACGCGACGATGGACGGCGACACTTGCGGCGGCCTGTCACCGATCGCGGGCATCGACAAAGCATTCCTTCGGCAATGGCTGCGTTGGATGGAGACGGAGGGCCCGGCCGATGACAAGCCGCTGCCCGCGCTGGCCGCCGTCAATGCCCAACAACCGACCGCCGAACTGCGGCCCCCCAGCGCTTCGCAAACGGATGAAGCGGATCTCATGCCGTACGATTTGCTGGATGCGATCGAACGGGCCGCGATTCGCGACAAGCACTCGCCGGAGGAATGCTATCGGGAGATGCGGGCGGAGTTTACCGAGATTCCGCCCCAACAGCTGGGCCCCTGGGTCACGAGGTTTTTCCGACTTTGGTGCCGCAATCAGTGGAAACGAGAACGCTATGCTCCGTCGTTCCACGTCGATGATGAAAACCTCGACCCCAAGACCTGGTGCCGCTTCCCCATCATCTCTGGCGGGTTTCGCCGCGAGCTAAAAGAGCTGCGCGACTTTGTAGCTTCGCGTTAAATGTGGCGTAAGCTTCCAGCTTGCGATCAGCCTGCTTTGTGGCAGATCGTCCCAGCAATGTGCCTTGCTTCGGGTTCGAACTTGCATGTCAGTTTCTGCGTGCGTTCCGGTTCAGTGGAGATTATTCGCAAGCTGGAAGCTTACGCCACGAACGCCTCAGGCATGAAGAGACAAAAATGCCGAGTGCCAATAACGCCACGTAAGACATTGACGGTTCTGGAACCGACTGCACCTTTTTGTCTGCACTCGTGTAGCTGCCGTCTTTGAACGCGGCGACGAGATCACCAGAGTCAAATTCATTGTCTCCATTCCAATCGCCTTCTGTCCAATCGCTGTTATCGGCAAACAGATCTTCATACTCTCCGGCGGCGAAGACGATAATCAAATCCTTTGAATTGAAAATGCCATCGCCGTTTGCATCACCCGGCTTCGCTTGATACACAGAAAGCAATACGCTGTCTGTCTTGTAGCCGACCGACACAAAGCGGCCGAGACCTTGATGGTGCGTCGGATCGATGTCAAATTTGCCGTTGACCGAACTTGCCGTCAGCAATTCAAATTGAGCCTCTTCTCCCGATGTCAAGTTGATACCAGCAGCGATTGTGACTTCCAACGCACCTGCAAGAGTTGCTTTGTCCGTAAGCTGAATCTTGTCATAGGCATTTTTCTGCTGGACGTCGAAACGCAGCGTGCCCGAGTCGGTTTGGCTCAGCGACGTGATTCGAGATTCCACTCCGACGATCGACCAGTCCATCGCGATCGTTCGTCGCGTTGGTGAAGCGATCGATTATGCTCACGCTAAGGGGTTGGTTCATCGCGATCTCAAGCCTTCGAACATTTTGATCGACGCTCGAGGTGACGCGTTCGTTACCGATTTCGGATTGGCGATGGAGATTGATACGCCAGCTGGTCGCGAAGGCTTTGCGGGCACTCCAGCCTATATGAGTCCCGAGCAAGCCGCAGGTGAAGCCCATTTGATTGACTATCGCAGCGACATCTTCAGCCTTGGTGTCATTCTGTACGAGCTGCTCACCGGCCAGCGTCCGTTCGCGGGCGATAGGGTCGCCCAAGTACTCGACGCAATCCGGACTGGATCACTCGTTTCGCCGCGACAACGCAATCCCAAGATTTCACGCGCCGCAGACAATGCGTGCATGCGTGCTCTCGCACCAAGAATCGCAGATCGGTTCAATTCGGCCCGTGACTTTGTCGGCGATCTTTATCGCAAAACAGAGACACCCGGCCGGCGTGAATCAAGTCGCGAAAAAGCGTTCGTCATGCCGAAGGGCCTGCGATCATTCGATGCGGATGACGCCGATTTCTTTGTGCAGCTGTTGCCGGGTCCTTTTGACGCGAACGGCTTGCCCGAGTTTTTGCGGTTCTGGCTGAGCCAGATCGAAAAGACGGATGAATCAACGTTTCGAATCGGACTATTGTCTGGACCGTCCGGTTCCGGCAAGTCGTCGTTTGTGAAGGCAGGATTGATCCCGCGGTTGAGCGATTCGGTCCGCTCGATTTTTGTCGAAGCGTCAACGAGTCAAACGGAGCAGACTCTGATTTCGGCGATTCATGAGCGTGTTCCCGAAACGGCCGGGCTCGATCTTGTCGATACATTCGCACTGCTGCGGCGCGAAGACTCCCGTAAAACGGTTGTGTTCGTCGACCAGTATGAACAATGGCTGCAGAACGAAAATATTCGCGGCAGCGTTTTGATGGCTGCGTTGCGACAATGCGATGGGCGACGCTTGCAGTACGTGCTGTTGGCACGCGACGAATTCGGCATGGAAGCAGCCAGGCTTCTACTGGATCTCGATGTCAGCATCGATCAGGGATTCAATTTCGCGGTTGTCCCGATGCTGCCGCTTGGCCATGCTCGTGAGGTCCTACGCCGGTTTGGACAGGCTCTCGACCAGTTGCCGGCCAGCGTCGATGAGTTTTCCGATGAGCAAGTGAAGTTCCTCAACGCTGCCGTTCGAGGACTGGCAGAGCGTGACGCGGTCGTTCCCGTGCATCTTGCGTTGCTGACCGAGATCATGCGTGACCGGCCGTGGACCGAATCAACACTGGAAAAGATAGGCGGATCACGAGGGGTCGGCGTCGTCTACTTGGACAAATGTTTTGGCGATCAGACGCAACATCCTGCATGTCGACTGCACGCGCGTGCAGCGAGACGCGTTCTAGGCGCGTTGCTCCCTGACACGAAGACCAACATCAAAGGGCATCATCGTACGCAAGAGGAGCTGCTGGAAGTTTCTGGTTATCGCAAGAGTCCGAGACAGTTTGAAGACTTGATGCGGCTGCTGGACCGCGAGTTAAGACTGATCACTTCTGCAAAGCCGAACGTCGACGAGGCGGAAGAGTGTGAGCCGGTTTACATACTCGCTCACGATTTTATTGTCGTGCCACTCCGCGAATGGTTGACTCGTCAAGACAAACAATCGATCCGCGGCCGAGCGGAGTTGTGTCTTGCAGAGCGTTCCGCGTGGTGGCATGAGTCGGGCAACGCAAGGCATCTGCCATCGATCGGAGAGTGGGCGTCTATCCATTTGTTCGGTCGGGGCCGTTCGTGGTCGGACTCCGAGCGCTCGATGATGCGGCGAGCGAACTGGTCATACTTGTTGCGATACGGAGTGTCAGCAGTCCTGATTGCGTTCGCCGCGTTCGGGTTACTTCGCATTAACGCGAATCAGCGAGCAAACGTCGCCGTTGCCGCGATCCTGAACGCTAACAATGACGAGCTGCAATCGCTACTGCCGCCACTGAACCGTCCTAATCCGCTTGTCGCGAAAAAACTCCTGGCGTTATCGTCGGATTCATCTTTGGCCACGCGAAAAACACTCAACGTGTGGTTGGCGATCGTCAAATCTGGCGGAGACGTCGACCCCGAAATCGTAGCAACGATGCTCGATTCCGATGTCGAATCGTTTGCCGATGCGCGCCGACAATTGGAAGGACGAGCCCCAGAACTCGCTCGCTATTTCGAATCGTACCGGTCAGCGTCCGAGATAAATCCAGAATGGCAATTTCGGGCCACGTGTGCGCTCGCGCAGTTTGCTCCCGATTCGATTGACGCAACAACTGATCCTTCGGACGTCGTCGCACATTTACTGACGAAAAACGTGATGGAGATCCCAACTTGGGCGAAACTGTTGCGTCCTGTTAGTAGCCATGTAGCGCCGGCGCTCCGCAAGCACTTTCAGAATGACGAGGACAAGCGGACACAGCAAATCGCCACGACGATTTTAGGGACTCTCCTTCGAGATGATGTCAATGAACTATTGAGCTTGGCTGATCAATGCGATGGCGAACAGTTGGCGATCTTAATTCCTCTGATCGCTGAACATAAAGATGACGTCACGCCGAAGCTGCTTCAGCGATGGAAAAGTCTGTTCAAGAGTCCGCCAATTCAGCGTCCGGGTGTCCCGATCGCTACTGCGGAACGATTGGAAGCCAGTGGCGGATTAACGAGCGACTACGCGTTCTCGACTGCGATCGATCCTGCCGAAGTTGAATCGTTGTCGAACGATTTGGAGCGGAGCGGTTATACCGAAACTTGTCGAATTCCTCGTAACGCCAACGATGATTCGACGATGGCGGTCATCTGGCAGAAGAACGCAGCGTCGACGCTCCATTCGGCTGCGAAGGATCGCGGAATCAAGCTGGCTCCGCTGACTTCGGAGTCGCAGCGTCAGCTGTTGTTTCTTTTTTCTGGTGGTACCAAGACTCCGTTTTCCGATACTTTCACGATAACCGATGTACGCTACAACGTGCCGGATGGACGACCGGACCATCCGACAGATGTGTCGTGGCTCAACAACACGTATTGGAATGTCGTTCCGGAGCCATGCATGGCCATCGGCAACTCAGGTGGGCGGATTGATTTTCCTACTGTGCCGTTTGATCAGTTCGATGAATTCACTTTGGAAGCATGGCTGTACGATTGGACCGGGCCGGTGTTTGGACAAATCGGAACAGTGAAGCACGCGGGCATTTGGTTTTGCGTTGGAGATGGCGGCGGAGTCGCGAACACGTCAGGTTGGTTGGGCGACGACGAGTCGCGAGCGTGCGAGTTGTCACTCGGTCGATCTCGTTTGGAAGGCTGGAATCATGTCGCGATCGTGTTTGATGGTGAGCATGCGCACTGCTACCTAAACGGTGAGCGAGTCGATTCGACGCAGACGCCTCCAAGCCAAGTCATGAAGGTCCCGCTGAATCGGCGCAGCCCGGTTTTCCCGGCGAAGCTTTCGTACGTGAACGCCGACGGAGTCTCTCATTGGGGCGACGGCAAGCTGCGAGGTTTTCGGATTTCTCGAATCGCTCGTTACCACGATTCGTTTGTGCCATCGCCTGAACTTGAGTGCGATGATTTTACCCATCTGTTCGTCGGCGTGACGCGGGAAAAGGTTGACCTGGATCCGCTTCCACCGCCCGACGACATGATCGCCGATTTTTCTCTGGGCGGTTTGCTAGCCCGGCGAGCGCGGCATCTGTTCCTAAATGGGTTCACCGACAACGGTCATTCCGCCGTGTGCGAGCAACTTCATCGCGATGATTTTCGGCCAGTATGGTTTCGCAAAGACAGCGAGCGTGAATATAACGCCAGCAGTGAACCGAAAAACTGGCAGGCCAGGTGGACGCGATTCACGGAAGCTCCACCAGGCAACAGAGCAATCGACAGAGTCGCTAACCTAGCAACCGTGCTGTGGAATTTGGGCGAGCAACAGGAAACGCTCGATGCATTTGCGTTGCGCGAGAACAACGATCTTCGCAGTCGCATGATCACTCATCTGGCATCCGCAAACAGCGATCCTGCTATCGTGCTGAATCATATTGTGGATTCGAACAACTCCGGAATTCGTCAAGCGTTAGTGCTCGCTCTCAGTGAATTCCGAGTCCAAGTGATGTCGGCGAGTACGAGAACTCGAGCTCAGAACGAATTAGCGCGACTTTTTCGCGACGGCACCGATCCCGGCGTTCATTCTGCGATCGAATTGTTTTTTCGCCGATGGAATATGCCACTGCCGCAAACACTAAGTAATGTGGCTCAATCTGAATCAGCGAGAAGCTGGGCAGTAACGTTCAACGACCATGTGATGGCGCATGTTCACACTCCAACTCCTGTACCCAATAGCGACCTCGACCGGGCCGACTTCGCGAGCCACTTTGCGATTGCAACGAAGCCAGTGATGTCCGAACAGTTCGCGGAGTTTGTCGAGGAAAACAACAGCGTCCCGGTTCAAAATCTCTCGGCGGGTAAGCCGGTCACAAACGCGATTTGGCACGAAGCTGCTCAATACTGCAATTGGTTGAGTGACAAATCAGGAATCCCCGAAACCGAATGGTGCTTTGTTCCAACTCGCGAGAACGAACAACTCTTTCAACCCGCTCAGGGCTATCTGCAAAAGACAGGTTTTCGCCTGCCAACGGTGGCGGAATGGCAATACGCTTGCGGTGGCGGAGTTCGCACGAGGTTTCATTGTGGAAATCAATTGCGGACTTTGCCGCAGTATTGTTGGGACGTAACGAATTCGACTCTGCAACTGCAAACTTGCGGGCTGAAGAAACCAAATTGGTGCGGCCTGTTTGACATCCACGGCAACGTCGCAGAGTGGGCGGTGAGCGACCTAGACCGTTGGCATTCAACTCGCGGCGTCGCATGCGGAGGCGACCGAAATCAGCCTTGGAACTATCAGGAAATTAGATCGCTCCGACAACTGGACCGAATGGCACGAGACTACCTCATCGGATTTCGCATTGCTCAAACAATCGTCGATTTTGACCGACCGCACGGAGCCAAAGACAGCGTTGGCCTTTCGGATGACTAATCTGCAACAGGGCGGTTCCAGCCGACGCGTGACGACACAAGGAAGACAAAAACATAAGTGCCGTACGCGCACTTATCTCTATGTCTATTGAAGAACATCCCGATTAGTTTACGCGTGCGGGTTGCGTGCATTGATGTGCGTTAATGTTGCACCACGACGCAAAAAGGACAGCCAATCTAGCGTGGCACATGATTTGCGTCCGACACGTGAGCGCTGCTCTCCACGAAGCGATACAGTTAGGGTTCGCAGTCGCCAGGATCCGACGGACTCTTTGGCAACGACAGGATCTTAAGAAGTAAAGAGCGAAATGCATCGCTTGTCGATGTATTCCTGATATGCGACGCGTATTTCGTTTTGTTCTGGTTACATGGGGTGAAACGGATCATGTTTTTGAATCACTCCCGATCTATCACGGGCGGACTTCTCTCTAGCGGCATCGTGGTGGTGGTTTTAGCGACTTCTTCCACATGGCAAGCCTGCGCTGAGATCGCCATTGAAGCTGAAAAAGTCCCTTCTGTTGTCGGGATGTCTGCCAAGGATGCGAAATCGAAACTGGATGCCTTAGAGCTAACGGTAGAAATCCAGCTGGGAGTGGCTGCTCCGACTGAGGACAAAGAATTCGAAGTCTATGCTCAGGAACCGTCTGCAAATTCCGACATTCCTGAAGACGGTCGAGTTGCAATCACCATCTATGGGAACGCGGAAAAGTCCGGTGCGCGATCGATCGTCCGCGGAATCGTTCCATCCGTCGAGGGGCTTACAGCTGCTGATGCAAAATCCGCGATTGAAGCTGTTGGTTTGACACCCGAGTTTCATTTGGGCAAACCGGCGCCGTCCAATGACAAATCATTGACCGCATATAGCCAAGAGCCAAAACCAGGAACAAAGCTAGCGAATGGCGGACGTGTACAGATTACGATTTATAGGAGGAACGTTCAAACTGGTCCAACCCCGGTCGTAAGCGGGCAGGTTCCCAATCTCATTGGCCTAACTGCGACCGACGCACAGACTGCAATCCGACAGGCTGGTTTTGTTGGTGTTTTCCGTGTAGGCCCGGTTGCGAACCACAAACAGGAGGAATTGACTGTCTGCGAACAGAAGCCTGCAGCGGGAACACGCCTGGACGAAAACGCGATCGTCGAAGCCACGATCCGCGATGTGTTCGTCGGGCCAGCCACTGGCACAGTCTCGGAACTGACCAGCGTGACCTCTATCCCGTTTCTAAATCAGGCGACGGACCACGTCGAACCTCGATCGGGCCAATTGCTGAAGGAAGTCATCGATCTAGTTGTTCCTGCCGGCGCGACAAATCTGGAGATGCGACGAACATATTGTCCCAAAGGCAAGCCGTCTGGAATGTTAGGAACAAGATGGCGATTGAATTGGGAAAAGCGTGTGCTGTACAGTTCAACACTTGCCATCGTCCAAGAAGGCGCTGAGGGAACGCTCTTCACAAAGAACTCTTCAGACGAACAGTTTTTATCTGGGCTGGGTGATGTGCTTGAGTTTTCGGAAAAGGGAGCAGTCTGCACTCGCCGGGATGGAACCAAAGAGACGTATGACGCCAAAGGACGAATTGTCTCAATTGATGACGTCAACGGAAGCCAAATCCTGCTGAGATATGACACCGAAGATCAGTTGGTACGCGTCGACGGACCTTTCAACACCTTTTTGCGTTTCGTGTCTGATACTTCAGGAAGACTAAAACGCGTCCACAGCTCCAGCGGAGCTGTCGTTAGCTATGCCTACGGCAGCCAACAAACCGACGATGATCTGCGAGAAACGGGCCTGACCGTCGAGTACGGCTACGATAATGGAAACTTGGTCCAGATTGACCATCCTCAGTCCGGGCGAACAACGTTGACATTCGATTCGAAGGGGCGCGTCACTAGTCGCCGCTGGGCGGACGAAGCCGTAGAACGTTTTGAATACGATGACGCCAAAAATATCGTTCGCCACATCGACCCCACCGGGCGCGAAACGAGAGCGCAGTTTGGCATCGACAACATTGCAACTCGAATAACCAATCCCGCCGGGTTCACGACGAGCATTGAAAATGACGCGGCTGGGCGTCCGGTGTCTATACGAGGGCCGACACATCAAATAGCGCGTTTCCGTTATGATTCGCTCGGACGGATTGAGGCAGTTCAGAGCTCGTCCAAAGGCGAAACGCGTTTCGAATACGAGGACACCGGCCACAAGCCGAGTGCCGAATTCGCGCCTGACGGTACGAGTGCGAACTTCGAGTACGACGAAAAAGGCCATCTTCTCCGCGTAACAGA
Source organism: Planctomycetales bacterium (assembly GCA_020426925.1). Lineage (GTDB taxonomy): Bacteria > Planctomycetota > Planctomycetia > Pirellulales > Pirellulaceae > JAGQPC01. The sequence goes on from JAGQPC010000434.1 coordinate 8,620, forward strand.
CGACGAAAACCGGCCGACCGGCAACATTGAATACTTCGCCAACGGGCTGGTGAAAGGAGTGGTTTCCCAAGACGGACGGGCTACGAAGTATGACTACGATATTCGTGGAAACCTCGCCAGCATTACGGACGTGGACGGGCAGACCTCCAAGCTGGAAACAGATGCGTGCGGGAATCCCATCCGTTTGATCGATTCCCGTGGCAACACAACGCATTGGGAATACGACATCCACAATCGGCCAACGAAGATTATTGAACCGGACGGTTCTTATCTGCGTTTTGAGTACACACCATCGGGCTTGCTAGCTCGGCAGATCGACCACAAAGGTCGCACTCTCCAGTTCGAATATGACAATCGAGGACGGTTGATCAGAGAGACCGGGCCCGATGGCTACGATCTACGCTACGAATACTGGCCAGACGGTAAGATCAAAAGCGTCGAGGACGATCGTGGAAACACGTCGACCTTCGAATACAACCAATTGGGCCTCTTGTCCAAGCAGAAGAAACCGACGGGCCGCGAGATTTCTTATCGGTACGATCGGCTCGGACGTCTGATTCGGTTGGCGTCTGACGCCGAGGGAGTCCAGGCGTTGCGGTATAACAGAAAAGGCGATCTCACGTCGATTTCCAATTCCGCCGGCCTGACGTTTCGTATTCGACGCGATGAAACGACGAACGCGTTTGAAGTTATCGACTCCGTCAATCGTGCAAGAACATACAGGCATGACGGCAGTGGCAAATTGACTGAGGCCACTGAACCAAATGGTGACCAGGCTCGTTATGAACGAGATGATCGAGGACGAGTCGTTGCCGTCCACCAGCCGGGAGGCGGCGTTGTAAGATACGAATACGACCAGTGGAACAACCTCGTCCGAGTCGTGCTTCCAAATGGCAAGACGAAAACATTTCAATTTGATGAATTCCAGCGACTGGTTGCCAAAACCGATGCGAAGGGTCAGACGACCAAGTACGAGTATGACCGCCTCAATCGGCTGATAGTCAAGCGACTCGCCAATGGGAAGGTTGTTCGGTTCGAGTACGATGGCGATGGAAACCTGGTACGGATCGAAGACGCCGAATTCCCTATCCACTACGCCTATGACCAGGAAGGATATCGAACGCGAATTGAATACCCGGCCATTAAACGCTCACTCAGCTATGCGTACGATGGATTCGGTCGCATAGCGAAGTTTGTCGACGGGGAAGGAACGCAGGTTCTGTACAAATACGATTCCCTCGACCGTCCCACAGAAATCAACGTGGACGGAAAAACGATCAGCGTGAAGTACGATGTCAGCAATCGCCCAATTGAAATCGCGTATCCCAATGGCGTAATTGGACGATGGCGATATAACAGCTCGTCGCAGGTTGAAGAAATCTCCTATGCGAATTCGTCCGGAACAAACTTCGCAGGTTGGAGTTACGCTTTCGACGATGCTGGTAATTTGGCAAAGGTGAAAGAAACTGTTTCTGGAATACAAACGCAGTACACCTATGACGCGAGTGGGCAACTGCTATCTGAATCGAGCACCGATGGGTTTCTGGCAAAATACCGCTATGCGAAGGGCGGAAATCGTCTGTCGCGCGAGACGGCGTCGTCGAAAGTGGATTACGACTACGATCAATCCGATCAACTTGTGCGGGCTGGAAATGAGGAATTGACGTACGACGCAAACGGGAATCTCGCCCAACGGCGCGGCCCGCTTGGGACCACGAGCTTCTCGTACGATGCGGAAGACCAGTTGGTGCAAGTCTCCCTGCCCGACGGTCAAAAAATTCAATTCGGTTACGGGCCAACGGGAGTACGCATATGGCGAAAAGAAAATGGTGAAACAACTTGGTTTGTCAGCGATGGTGAAAATCTGCTGTCAGAATTAGGAGATGATTTTTCACCCCGTTCCAGTTACTTCCATGCGTTTTCAGTGGACACGCCGTTGATGGTGAAAACGTCGAGCCGCCATTGTTACATACACGCTGATCATCTTGGCAGCGTCAAACATGCGACGGATCAAAACGGGCAACTCATTTGGTCAACGGACACGGATGCCTTCGGTCAAGTACGAAAAGAAGATGGCGAGGCGCCGTGTCCTTTTGGGTTTACCGGACGCGAGGCCACTACGGTACCGGACCTCTACTACTTTCGAGCCCGCTACTACGACGCTTCGCTTGGCCGATTTCTTTCGCGAGATCCATTACCCGGAAATTTGTCCGAACCAATTTCGCTTAATGCATACGCCTACGCCCTAAACTCACCGACCCGTTTTGTCGATCCGTTCGGGATGGATCCGGAGTTCAATCGGAGAATCGTGACAACGATGGAAGAAACCCCTGGCCTCTTTGACGACTTCCGTCGAATGACTCGGGAAATGGTAGAGATGGGCGTCGATCAGCCAACGGCAGTTAATGCATTCATGGACCGCATGTATGACATGCGCAGGCATATCCCGATTGGTGAGGGGAAGTTTCAACGAAACGCGGCCGAGGCAATTGCCAGCACGATCAACAAGATGCGTGAAGTGGCGGGCGCAGCTGCATCGCGGGCTGGGGCTGCCGCTCCTTCTCTTGCCGGCGTGAGACGAATGGGTAGAGGGCTGAACACAGTCGCCAGAGGAACGGCAAGACGCGCAGGAAGAAAGATCCCCTTCGTCGCGATCGCCGCCTACGGTGCAACGGCCGTGAGTTATGCGCGGACCCCTGAAGAAGATCGCCCCAACTTCGTAGCGCGCGAAACGGGAAGTGAAATAGGTGGATGGGCTGGCTTGGCCGGCTTACCGGCTTTGGTCGCTTTGCTATCACCGGATCCGCTAAGCAAGACTGCGTTGGTCGGTTGGGGCATGGCTGGGTTGCTAGGCGGTTCGATTGCTGGTGATGTGATAGGTGGGGAAATGGTTCCGCCTGGTAGCCAAACTGCTTCGGGTGATGAAGGCGAGGCAACGCTTTCAGAGGACGACCACATCGCACGGGCGGAAGCCCTGACTAGCCTCATCATACAAATGGAAGCCGAGCGATTAGACCGCGAACTAACCGAACGTGAAATCGCGGCCGTTCGTGATAGGATCCGAAATGCTCAAGCTGATTGGGAAAGGCAACAAATCTATGACGACGATCACGGCATGCAAGATTATTGGGACAATTGGGCTGATGAATGGGCGGAGGACTTCGGAGATAGCTTTGGCGCCGGTTTCGGTCCCGATGTTCCATTTTTCTTCTAGTGCTTCGGTCGATGTTTGAATGGTCGTTGCGAAACTTGCCAAAAAATTCCGCCCGGCCCGTTTACGAGTAAGAGTCTTCGTAAACGATGGGGTTTGGTCGAAAAATGCACAATGTCAGAATAATTACCGCCTTGTGGATTGGCCTCCTGACGTGTCTGTCAGGAAGGGCGTCGGATATCCCCGGCAGAGTTACTGATGTCCAGGACGATACGATCAGAATTGTGCTCGACACCCCGGCCACCCCAATGGTCGGCGATAAGGTTCAGGTCTTCATCATCATCGAAGGCCTCGGCGAAGAGGCTAGCGTCGCCACGGGGCGAATAACACAAGTCACAGATGACTACCTTTTGGCAAAAATCGAGAAGGCTTCTAGCCAAGTTGAGACGCATCAGCGAGTCCGTATTGCTTCTGACGTGCCGCCGAATCTGAATCCCGTCGAGTCAAATGCAGAAGGATGGCTGGGAATCCGTGTGGCCCACGTTACCGTTGATGGAGTGCGCCGCGTTGGTTCATCTGCCGGCGCGTTTGTAGAAGGTGTCTTTCCAAGTGTCGCTGAAGATGAACAAACGCTGCGAGTTGGTGACGTGCTGCTCCGAATGGACGGCAAAATCGTCCGCGGCCCGGAAGACTTCGATGAAAAAATCGCGGGGCGATCAGAAGGCGAGCGCGTCCGACTGGTTTTAAACCGGAATGGCGATCAACTTGAATTCGAAATCTCTT
>JAGQPC010000435.1 GCA_020426925.1 Planctomycetales bacterium
AGTCGTCTGAGGTTTCAGGTGACGCGAGCTTAAGAGCAATATCAAGGCTATCGAGCACTCTCCGCTGCAGGCGAGACGCATTCAAACCGGAGCCTTTGAGCAATTCGTTACTTGCTTGATCCATCAAGACAACGACGTTTGTGTTCGTGAGTTGATCGACAATCAATCGAACCAAGCCTTCCGTTGCCTGTGCGTCGCGTCGCACGATTACTTCTTCCAATTGGTTGGCAATGGATTGCTGTGAGCGACCGAGTTCCTGCTTAGCAGTTTCTGATGCGGACTTTCGACCTGACAGCGACAGCGTTGCATCGTAAATGTCAATCTGCTTTTTGCGAATCTCACGCAGCGATTCCATGAACTCTTGGTTGCCCGCATGAGCACTCAGTTCGTCGTAGATCTGCTTAAGCGTCTGGAGTGACAGCGCAAATTGGCGGTCAGCACGCTCGACAGCTCGCTGCTGTCCAGTGAATCGAAACTCACGCAGTAGCGTTTCGATTTTCGACAGAGGACCATCTTGCATGTCGCTCAACGTATGTAGCCACCGTGGAATCGCTGCGTGCAGATCGTCAAGCTGCAGTTGGTTTTGCGTTACGATGTTCTCAATGTCTTGTAGCCTGGCGGTGACGGACGTTGTTTCGCCGAACAGACGGCTTCGTACGATCGAGTGGATAGATTCCACTTCATCCAAAACTGCGTTTTCGTTAGTTGCGTTTTCCGACTGAAGCTCCAGCAAGCGGCTGCGGTTCGTTTTTTGTGCATTTATAGCAACATCGATTTGTTGTCGCGTTGCGGCCAGTAAGTCAGTGACCACCGTCAATAATTCGTTGTTGGTCGCAACAACGATCGTTCGAGTTTCAGTAGCAACGATTTGGCCTTTGAGATCAGTGACGGTGACGTAGTACGAGAACTCGCGATCGGTGCTCAGCGAGCACAGCGAAGCCGCATCAACGTCAAACGAGATTCGCTTTCGATCTCCTTCGGCGAGCACACTGCTAAGCGGAACCGTTACCAAGTCGTTGCCGTCTGACTCAATTACTTGTAGCAAGGCCGAAGATACTCCGACGTCTTCTGTCACTTCCGCCACGATCGTGACCTCTCCCCGCGGCCCGATTCTGTATCGATCGTCCGGTGAGAGCAGCCTCGCGATCGGCGGTTGATCCGCTACCACGACCAATTCCCTGTGCTCGACGTGCCCGCTGGAAACTCCGTCGATTCCAAACAGCTCGATCGACAAGCGGACGCTGTGGTTTAATTCAACGAACGATTCCGCGGAAAGTTGAAATCTGCGATCGCGTACATCCAGCTGAAACGACTCGTTCCCGATTCCTCGGCTGGTGACATGCAGCCACGCTTTCGATATCGGTCTCGTCGCCGTACCATCGATTTGCAGTGTCGTTCCTTCCAGAACAACTTCGCCCGACTGAACCTCGCGAGGATGAGCGTTTGTGTACCGCGGTTCCGTCGCGAGCATGCGCAGTTTCTTGACGGTCGGAGCATCCACGACCTCCAGTGAGTGCCACCGCATTGAATCATCATCGCCTCCGACTGCGCGGATTTGGAGATCTCGCTGCAGATTTAGAAGCTTGAAGTCTGCTGAGTCGCCACGTGTCGAGACTGGTGGTTGCGTTAGGACGGAATCGTTTCCCGCTCCGGCAAATCTGAATTCCAGTTTTGCGTCGTCGGGGATTTGTCCGTTTCGATCCTGGACCATGATCAAAACGTCGTTGCCGCGTGCAACGGTCGATGGCACGCCCACGAATTCCAAGTGGTTTTTTCCGGGCCAGCGAGTTTGCGCCCACGGCAAGGCGATACGCAGCATGCTGGTTGTAGTGACACGAGGCATCCATATTGCAACGGAAAGCAACAAAGAAACGGCTGCGACCGCGACAGCAAGAGCGGAGAAAAAAGGCCGCGAGTCGACCGACTTTGAAATATCGACGTCTTGAAGACGGTTTTCGGTTTCCAGCAACACTCGCTTTTGAAACGGATTCGAATCTCCTTGGCGTTCCCGTTCCAAGAAATCTATGCAGCTAGATAGTTGACTTGTCAGTTCGGGGAAGATGCTTTCGACCCATCTCGCAACTTGAATTAAGTTGGGCTGATAGCGTAACGCTGGGCGGATCGTTGCGAACGCCGTGACGCCGGATACGCTCAGGAAGATGCCAGTGAGAAGCCACCGCAATCCGAGGTCTTGAATCGACAACCCGTAATCGATGGAGCCAATCGTTGCCCCAGCGATCAGCGTGATCGTCAACCAGAGTGCCATTGCCCGGCCGACGACGAGACGTTGAATCGACCGCTGAACTGTAACGACTTGTTGGCTGATTGCGGTGAACATGAGACGAGCTTACTCGAGCGGCGATGCTACAAGTATATCGGATCAGCTGAAGTCTGCGTGTGAAATCAGATCCGCCCGATTGCTACGTCGTCGCTAAGGTGTGGGTTCGAGCGTTACGCGGACGCCTAATTCCTTCAGTTGGTTGACTTCAGCATCGGTGTCGCCTTTCAGTGGATTCTTGGCAACATAGAGCCGCAAAAACGTAGCCATTTCAGGATGCTTCTGCGCCAGTTCGACAACTTGCTTGAGGTCGCTGAGCTGATTACGTTCCAGCATCAGAGTCTTAAGCTCTTTAAGCTCCTTCAGCGGCGAAAGATCAGTGATTCCGTTGTGGCGAAGGTGGAGCGACGACAGCCATGCAAGGCCTTTGAGCGGAGTCAAATCTGTCACGTTGTTATCGTCCAGATACAGCGACCAAATCTTTGTCAGTTTGGCAATCGGCGTAACGTCCGTCAGCTTGTTTCGTGAAAGATACAGAGACCGCATGTTGGAGAGGTTCTCAAGTGCAGAAAGGTCTTTCACCTGATTGTCGGACAATTCCAGGTATTGCAGCCTGACCAGTTTCTGTAATGGCGTAATGTCAGTCAGGACATTGTCTGCCAAGTTGATCGATTGCAGGCTGGTCAGTTCCGACAGTGCCGAAATATCCGAGATGTTGTTGTTCTCGAGATCGAGCTGCGCGAGGCTGTAACATTTCTCGAGCCCTTTGAGGTTCGTGATCCCAGCTCCTTTGCCAGAAATCGTTGAGATCTTCTCCACATCCTTGTCGGTTAGCGGCTCGTCATTGTTCCGCTTGTCAAAAACGTTGCGACGCACGACCGCTTCCAGTTTCTTGTCCGGAAACAAATCCTCCGCTTGAAGAAAAGTTCCGCAGAATGTTGCCGCAATGTAAAGTGGGACGAAATACCTCATAGCAATATTCTCTGGTTCAGGATGTTAAAATCGTCAAAACCGGCACAGTCTGCTAGCGCTCGTACACGAAATCAAGAGCGTTTGCTCAATGTAATCCGCTCAACTTTCATATTCTAGCCCGAGCAAACTTGCTAAACACGCGGTAATATTGAATTCTTTCGCATGCATGAGGTAGTTTGAGCGGATGAACTTCGGCTCCCGCAAAGTCCTTTTCCAGCAGCAATTGATCATGAAGAAAATACTGATCACCGCATTCGAGCCGTTTGACATATGGTCGTCGAATTCCAGCTGGTTAACGTTAGTGGAATTGACAAAGGAGCTACCTGATTTCGTCGAGATCACGACGCGGCTTTATCCTGTTGCGTTTGACAAAATGCAGGAGCGGCTCGCCAAGGACTTGGAAACCGAATTTGACGTCTGCCTGCACCTTGGGCAATCGGCCGGCACATCGCATTTGCACCTAGAGGTGCTGGCAAAAAACATTGCGTCTGATAATCGCG
>JAGQPC010000436.1 GCA_020426925.1 Planctomycetales bacterium
GGCTCCAACGATGTCAATGGCTCGTTTGCTTGCCTCGAAGAACCAGCTCTTTCGTTCGCAGAATCCGTTCGCGTGGTACAACGTTTCGATATCTGTTGCACGACGGTCTGGCCGGTTAAGCGTTACGTTCGAGTTTGTTGTTTTAGTTTCTGCCGTTACTGTGCTTACCAGATCTAGACTCATTCTGCCTCCGGACCTCGCTGCGCTGTCACTCAAAGTTCCCGACATGATCTGCTTTTGATTCGTATCTGTCTGTGAAAATCATGGTGTGTCGAATCTGCCCAATTTGGCAGCCTGCTATGGTAAACAACATGTTCAGTCAGTGCCACCTTCTGGTATTCTTCCAACTGAAAAAACAAGGTTTCCCGTAAGTTGCGTTAACTTGACATGTTTTATTTTTGGATTAGTTAGCTTTCTTAACACCTTCAGTACGTAGGCTCAATTTTCGGCTCATGAAAAATGCGGTAAAGAATTCTTGCCGGACTATCGATTCTCTCGCAGCTGTCGTGATTGGGCGAAATGAAGGGGAACGTCTAACAAAATGCTTGCATTCGCTTGCACCGCAAGTTGCTTATCTTGTTTATGTTGATTCCGGATCGACCGACGCAAGCTGCGAGATTGCAAGGAAACTTGGAGCCGACGTTGTCAACTTAGATTTGACTCGGCCGTTCACCGCAGCGCGCGCACGAAATGCTGGCTATCGGCGAGCATTGGAGCTTTTTTCAGATCTTTACTCGATCATGTTCGTCGATGGGGACTGCGTCATCTCCGAAGGCTTTGTCGAGTTCGGCGACGAACGCCTACGAAAGAACGCGCAGCTGGCGATTGTCGTGGGCCAGCTTCGAGAGCAATTCCCTGATGCATCTGTCTACAATCGTTTGTGCGATATGGAATGGCGAATTCCGGCCGGGCAAATTTCTGAATGCGGTGGCAACGCACTGATCCGCGTACAGGCATTGCTGGACGTCGACGGTTACCGAGAAGATCTCATCGCTGGAGAAGAACCAGAAATGTGCGTTCGCATGTCTGGCTATGGCTGGATGTTCGAATGTGTCGATCAAGAAATGGGGTTTCACGATGCTCGCATGACCAAGTTTTCGCAATGGTGGAAACGCATGGTTCGGTGTGGCCACGCTTACGCAGAAGGCGCAGCTCTGCATGGCCAAGGGCCCACTCGCCACTACGTGAAGCAACTCAAGAGCACTCTGTTCTGGGGAATCGCCGTGCCGGTCGGTGCAGTTGCCTGTCTTGCCATGTCAGTTTTCAGCGTCTGGCTGATGGTCGGATTTCTCGTTTGGCCACTCGGATGGGCATATCTTTTTCGGAAAGTTCGCTCGTATCGACTTGCACAAGGAGACTCGCCAAATCACGCTCGAACGTACGCTGGCTTTTGTGTTGTTGGCAAACTTGCGAATGGCATCGGCGTAATCAAGTACTACTGGAATCGGTTCATGGGGCGACGCAGTAAGATCATCGAGTACTAAACAGACGTCATGTCCATAGAATTCCAATCCGTATCAAGTGACGTCAAAGACACATCTGTCGTGATCGTGATCGTTAATTTTCGAACACCACACGACACGTGTAAGGCTCTGGAGTCTCTTGTCGCAGAAGCAGCCGGCGTGCCAAAGGTTCGAGTCATCGTTACGGACAATCAGTCGGGCGACGATTCGACCGAGATCATCAGCGGTGCGATTCAATCCAATCAATGGAGCGATTGGGTCCAGCTCATGCCGCTGCAACGAAACGGCGGCTTTGCGTATGGCAACAATGAGGCGATCCGTGTTGCGTTAAGGAATGACAATCGCCCAGATTACATCATGCTGCTCAACCCCGACACAATTGTCGAACCGCATGCGATCAAGAGACTCGTCGAATTCCTAAACGCGAACCAAGACTATGGAATCGCGGGGGCCAACGTTTTTTTAGCAAACGGAAGTCCGCAGGTTGCTGCTCGTCGCCTGCCGCAGCCCATCAGCGAGTTCGAGGAACAGATTAGAACCGGCGTCTTCAGTCGGTTGCTTCAAAACTATCGAGTTACATTGAGTATTCATCCGGAGCAGCCAACCGATTGCGAGTGGGTTAGCGGCGCCGCAATGATGATCCGCTCGAGTCTGTTCGAGCAAATCGGTCTTATCGACGAGGGCTACTTTCTCTACTTCGAGGAAGTCGATTTCTGCGCGCGTGCAAAGAAAATTGGATGCAAAGTTGCCGTTGTTCCAGATTCGAGAATCATTCACCTGGAAGGCGCGTCAACACAGATCTCGAATACAAAAAAACGCCGAGGGAAATACTGGTACGAATCACGGCGCCGCTATTTCGTGAAGCACTTTGGACTTTTAGGATTGCTCCGAGCGGATTTCTGTTGGTCCTTGGGGCGAACTCTGGGCAAGCTGATCGATCTGCTTCGCGTCAAATCGTCATACCAATCCGATCCAGCCCGATTTACGTCCGATCTTCTTCTAGGCGACTTAAAAGCAATTCTATGTGGTTTTGCAGCACGCACTGCAACTGGAAAGGATTCGCGCTCCGAGTTGTCGTCCCCCAGCCAGTTCACCGATATAGAATAGTCATGGTATTTTCACTCCCAAGGGCGCGCAACGATTTGAAGTCTTCCTGTGGCACAGGGCCTTCATAATCGTTTTCTCAAAGCCCCTCCGTGCGGTAGGGTTCGTAAATCGATCTGACACTTTGAGCCACAGGTCACTCTGTGTGCCAGTTCCGCACAGCGCTCGAGCGCTTAACCGGCC
>JAGQPC010000437.1 GCA_020426925.1 Planctomycetales bacterium
ATCAGGCACGCAAACGCCCGCGTTTTGAAAAAGGGCTGCACATACGTTCGGGTTTTGTCGATTATCCGAATGCGGAACTCGGCGATCGCGGCTTCGACCTCGATGTTGGGACACAACGCGGCGGAATATCGCAAAACCGGCGATAGATAGGCCAGCGAGTCGGAAAGCACAGCTCGAAGGACTTTGACGGTCAATGAACCTAGACAAAATTCGGACGTGATTTTTCAGACCTCCCAAGCTGGACATGCGTACTATATTTTCGTTGTCGCTCGATTTGCCATGTAGCCTTCGACTAGCGACACACAGAGAACAGACACATCGAGAACGGTTCTAACTGCAGGCATCTGAAGGGGGGCCCTTCAGCCATGCCAGGCGAGGAACAGTAAGAGGTTGTAGTTGCCATGGCTAGAAAAGATGCAGTAGCAAACATGCGTGACGTTTTGATCACAAGACGTGACGCGCTTCGCAAAGCGTTGGCGGGCGATTTAAGCGCGCTGAAAGACCTACGAGAACAATCCGGTGGCGACGTTGTCGACTTCGCCCTCGATTCCGCTCAGGATGAAATCAGTTCGCAACTGGCTCAAGTTGAAAGCCGCGAACTTTCAAATATTGAAAACGCGTTGGAGCGAATGCGAGAAGGCACGTACGGACTTTGCTAAGGTTGTGGAACCAACATTCCAATTGTTCGCCTGCAGGCTCTTCCGTACGCCACATGCTGCATCAATTGCCAACAAGAATTGGAAAAGGCTGGACTGTCTGGTGCATCACCAGCGGATTGGAGCCAGATTCTTGGCGATGATGCCATGGTCAGCGATATGGAACTTGACGTCAGCTAAGACGTAGTCCGGTCGCTCTGCGGACTCAATAAATCTCGGGCGTTGCATGAAGAACGCCCGGCCGACACGCGCGGTCACGTTAATGAAGCGTTACCGATTCAATTCGGAATCGTGTGTGCACGGAGGTTGGCATATGGCAATTGCCTATCGCAGCGTTTTGCTCTATTCATCTTTGGCGGTTTCGTTGCTTTGCAGTGCTGGATTTGCGCAGTCGACGAAACCGGTTGCAGCGGCATCTTCTAGCGCTGACACCCGTGAGTCACTCTACACCGCCTTAGCCCAAGACGTGGAAGCATTAGAGCGTCAAGGCAGTATCCTAAAGCGAGTCGTACAGCTCGCGACGCCGACAGTCGTTCACATCGAATCAAAGAAGCGAGAGCCCGGTTCGTTTCAGCCAACGATCGAAGAAGCAGGCTCCGGTGTCGTTATCGAAATAGACGGTCACAACTACGTGCTCACCAACCGTCACGTTATCAGTGACGCCGCCCTAACGGACATCAAAATTCGGCTCCACGATGGCGTAAGCCTGCAGGCAAAAGAAGTTTGGTCCGATTCGGAAACAGACGTCGCGGTCATCGAATTAAAAGAGACATCCTTTGACCTAGTAACCGCTCGACTGGGAGACAGCGACAAACTCGATATCGGCGATTTTGTTCTCGCCGTGGGCAGTCCGTTCGGGCTGTCGCATTCGGTCAGTTACGGAATCATTAGCGCAAAAGGCCGACGAGACCTAGAACTTGGAAACGACGAAATTCGCCTGCAAGACTTTCTGCAAACTGACGCAGCGATCAATCCTGGCAACAGCGGCGGACCTCTGATTAACTTGCGTGGCGAAGTCGTCGGCATCAATACCGCGATCGCCAGCAACTCTGGAGGTAACGAAGGCGTCAGCTTCGCGATTCCGATCTCGCTGGTCATGTTTACCGCCGAGCAATTGATCGCGACCGGAACTGTCGAACACGCGTACATTGGCGTTACTCTCGACAGTACGTTCAACGAAGACGCCGCGCGAAAACTAGGACTCAAGAAAGCACGCGGAGCGCTCGTTCGATCTGTTCGCCCGAAGTCTCCATCCTTTTTTGCGAACATCAAGGTCAACGATGTCATCGTTGGCTACAACGGCCAGCTCGTCGAAGATGACGACCATTTAGTGAACCTCGTCAGCTTGACGCCGGTCAACCAGACCGTGACGCTGAACGTCGTTCGTCAACGACAGCCAGTAACGCTAACGATCACGGTCGGCCGTCGCAGCAATTTTGAATAGCCGCAGACTGTGGAACGGGCGCCGCCCTAAGCGTTGGTCGACTCCTGCCCTGCAAAGCGCAAGCATTGCATGATCGCATCCAAAACCGCTGTCTTGTTCAGACTCACTGCGACTTCCATGTTGCTGCGGTTCTCTGGTCGCGACCGTCGGTCGAAAACGGTCATGCCCTTTGTGAGTTCTCCACGAGTCTCCACGTCGCCTGGCATGTCCTTCGTTTCAAAAAACTCTGGATGCAATGCGGCAACCAACGTAACAGCGTCGTGTAGATGGATCCCTTCCACGCCAAAATTCTGTCTGTAGCTGCGAAACAAGAACGGGACGGTCTCGCGCAAAAAAGCCCCAACGCGGGAAGCCTCCGGAGGAAGATCGTTCAGCAGACTAATATCGAACATCAAGTCTTCTGTTACTTCCAGCGGGACTAGAGTCTTCGCCAATGACGACTGGAAGACGACTCTGGCAGATTCCGCGTCGCAATACATGTTGAATTCGGCTGTCGGCGTAATGTTTCCAATGCCATGAATACTTCCGCCACCGATAATCAGTCTGTCGACGAAATGTGCAAGCTCCGGTTCGCGTTTCAGCGCCGCAGCGATATTCGTCAGTGGTCCGAGTGCGATGATCGAAACGTCACCGGGAGCATTGTGAACCGTATCGACAATCACTTTGTCAGATGGATGCTGGCGATGAAGTTCCGAAGTTTCCAATCGAATGTTGCCAAGACCGTCGTCACCGTGAATGTGCAACGCCGTGGCAGACGACAAAGAATCCGAATCTTGCACCACCCCGAAACGAGGCCAACGCGGTGGATCCAGCCGCTCAGTAACGGCTTGAATATTCCGACTGGCTTGGTTTGCAGAAACATTGCCGCTGGTCGCCGTCAAGGCAACGACGTCAAGCCGAGAGTCAAACAGCGCCATGCACAGAGCAACAGCATCATCAATGCCCGGGTCACAATCAATTATTACTTTTCGAGCCATCGGTACGTCCCTGCAGGAGAATCGCCGAGTATAGTGATAGCATGTCCCATGGTGGATGCGTAACAAACACTGAGACCGGTTCGCGGAACACAAACCACGAACCGTGCGGCATACTGGGGTGCGTATTCACGCCAAAGTTAATGTCTGCAGTTGCAATCCACCCAGCGGCGATGGCTTTCGCCATTCAAAGGTGCTGGCTGCGGCGCGATTTTAGGTAGTTGGTTCTGCAAAGACAAGGCAAACCGGTCTAACCAGAGGAAATCAACCGGATATCGAGGAGCGCGTCATGATCCAGGAAATTTTGGGAAGAGTATCCGGTGGCCACGATCTCGCAATGAGCGAAATGGCACAGACCATCGGCTCGATCATGGAAGGCGAATGGCAGGAAGAGCAAATCGCTTTACTGCTGACGGGACTTTCCGCCAAGGGTGAAACGGTCGATGAAATCGCAGGTGCCGCGTCGGCCATGCGTAAACACATGACGAAGATCCCAACGTCAAAAACGGGACTGCTCGATACGTGTGGAACCGGCGGAGACGGCTCTGAAACCTTTAACATCAGCACTGCTGCCGCGATCGTGACAGCATCGGCCGGTGTAACTGTCGCCAAACACGGCAATCGCAGCGTGACCAGCCGCAGCGGCTCGGCCGACGTGCTG
>JAGQPC010000438.1 GCA_020426925.1 Planctomycetales bacterium
TTGATCGCTTCACGTTCGAGAAACGTCAACAGCTCTCGCGATGCTGTATCGGTTTCTGGCGTGATAGAGTTTGGACGATTCAAAAAACGAATGGGCTTCGCCGTACTGAACGGAGTGCCCTGAAACTCCGCGGGCAAGAACCCGTTTGCCCAATTGTTCGGGCCCGATTGAGGCATGCCACGAGGATCTTCGATCGCAACGAACGTCGGCAAGTTTTCGTTTGCACTCCCCAGCGCGTAGCTGATCCACGAACCCATGCTCGGAAAACCATCAAATGCAAAACCTGTGTTCAAAACATTTTCGGCTGGCCCGTGAGTGTTCGATTTATTCGTCAGCGAATGAAGGAAGCAAATTTCGTCGGCCAATTCTCCGATGTTCGGAACCAGATCGGACACCATTTTTCCGCACTCGCCTCGCGGCCGAAACTTCCATAGCGGCGCGGTTAGGTTACCATTGGGCCCCTGGAAAGAAACCAATCGCTCGTTGCCCGGAAGCGGTTGTCCATCGCGCCGAATTAATTCCGGTTTGAAGTCAAACGTGTCAACGTGACTCAATGCACCCGAGCAAAACACCATGACGACGCGTTCCGCTTTCGCTGGAAAGTGTGTGCCATGCAGCGACTTCGATTTCGTTTGTGCTGCCAACTCGGTTGCCAGCATCGAAGACAACGCGACCGTCGAAAGCGAACCTATCGAATCGCGGAAGAATTGTCGCCGAGGATTCACGCGTGGACTTTTCATGCAACTACCGAATGTATACAAACTCGCTGGTGTTCATTAAAACTCGGCAAAACGCGGCCAGCCCGTGCTTTTCTACAAATTTCATCGAATGTGATTCTTCTTCTTCCGACGGGTGTCGAGTAAACGCGAGCCGAAATGCAGCTTGAACGAGTTCTTCCGGAGCCTGCGATTCGCATGTGGCGCGGATTCGCCCTGCAAAGAACTCCGACTGCCGAACGCTAAACGGGCTATTCATCAGACTCAACGACTGAAGCGGCGTAATCGATCGCGTTCTCTTTGGTTTCATCTGCCCTGCGTCGGGGCAATCGAACACGCCAAAGATGTCGACCGACTGCATCCGAATCTTGTGAGCGTAAATCATGCGTCGCCAGCCGGATTCGTCAAACGTCTCAATTGGAAGGTAGTCGGACAGGCCGCCGCGTTGCTGGAAAAAGTCGAATCCGCGACCGCCCATCGCGAGATTTAGCTTACCGCTCACGCACAAAACCGTATCGCGTATCGCTTCCGCCTCCAAACGTCGCGGTGGAAAACGCCACAGAAGTCGCGCCTCGGCATCAATCTCCATGGCGTGCGTTTGCGCTTGGCTGGACTGGCGAAACGCTCGCGACAAAACGATCGCACGATGGAGTCGCTTGAGAGACCAGCCGTTCGAAACGAAATCGAACGCCAGCCAATCGAGTAACTCTGGATGCGACGGTGCGGCTCCCATCTTTCCGAAATCAGAAGGACTGTCGACGATGCCGGTTCCGAAATGGTGCTGCCAAATTCGATTCACGATGACGCGGCTGGTGAGCGGATGGTTATCGCTCGTCAGATGCTTTGCCAGAAGAATACGCCGTTCAACTTCACTGGACGGTTTCGCTTCATTGCCGGTTTGCAAAACGTCGGGAACGGTGGCGAACACTTCCGCAGCTCGCTGCATCGGATCGCCGCGTCGCAGTAACCATGTCTTCGGTGGGTCTGGATTGAAACTTGCTGCGTAAACTTGTGGTCCGGTAGACAGCCGATGTTGTTCCGTTTCGAGCCTCCGCACCTCCGCCGTCAGTTCAGCGAGCTTAGCGGTTTGGTCCTTCGACAATCCCTTGATTGTAACTCTGTCCGCTGGGCGAATGTCATCAATCCGCAAAGCTCGTCTTGAAGTGTCGGCAACGAGCGTCCAGTCATCGCTGCCCTCACTTCGCAATTCGATTTTGTAGTCGACCGGAACCGATGACCCGCGGTCGATAACAATTCGGTCGACCAACGCTGGCTCGGAAAACTCGATTTGCACCCACGCTTCGCCTGATTGGCTGGCGATCCACGGAAACGCCTGCCGGCGGTCTCGGCTTCCATCGATTAAGTTGTCGAAGTGGCGAGTCTGATTTTCCAACGCAAAGCTTGATGCGGACGGCGTCGCTCCCGAGGAAGCCAATGCGACATTACGCGATGGTTCGTTTTCACCATTGGCCCTCGACCACACTTCTAGTTCGTACAACGACGCTGAGCCACCACTTGCCGTGGCGATGATCGTCATTCTCACAGCCGTGGCTCGAACAGCTGGAAACGTTTCGGTCTGCAAGTCCGCAACTGGATCGGCCAATTCGAGTTGCTTGGTAAATTCGGCCAGCCGTTCCTTTCCATCTGCCAGCTCAGTTCGAATTCGTGGCAGCTGCGCGGTCCAAGCATCGTTTTGCTCTCCTCGCCAACGACGATCGCCGTATTGAAGTCCAGCGAAAACAGCTTGCATGGAGTAGTAATCTCGCTGCAAAATCGGATCGAACTTGTGGTTGTGGCACCGAGCGCAGCCGATCGTGAGTCCAAAGCACGCCTGGCTGACCGTGCGAATCACTTCATCCAATTCGTCTTGCCGAGCCTGCCGCATCGCTTCTTCGTCACGTCCAATTTGACCGGGCAGATTTGCGGGGCCGGCGACGAGAAATCCCAAGGCCGCATCTTGGCCAACCGTATCGCCAGCGAGTTGTTCGAACAGGAACAGATTGTAGGGTTTGTCGTCGTTCAGTGACTTGATGACCCAATCTCGATATGGCCAGGCGTTCGGTCGCTCGAGGTTTGTTTCGAAGCCGACCGTTTCAGCCCAACGAATCACGTCAAGCCAATGCTGAGCCCAGCGTTCGCCGTAACGAGGCGAATCGATCAATGTGTCAACATAGTCCGCGTAGGCTTTCTCAAATCCTTTCGGCGATTGGAGAACGCGATCCACTTCTTCGGCATCCGGCGGCAAACCGGTTATCACAAACGATACTCGCCGCAGTAACGTGATCGGTTCTGCAGGAGCTGACATTTTTAGATTCGCTTTCTGCAATCGCCGGATGATAAAGCGGTCGATCGGCGACGTGTCTTCTGGCTGCGAAGGTGGAGTGATGCTTTGGAGTGGTTGAAACGACCAGTGATCGGACTTCGCCGCAGCATCCATTTGCCCTGGCCATGTCGCGTCAAGTTCAATCCAACGACGAAGCGTATCGGTTTCTTGATCGGTCAGACGTTCGCCTTCCGGTGGCATTCTCACGTCTTCGTCGTGCGATCGGACGACGTGAAGCAGATGACTTGCGTCAGGTTTCCCTGGTACGATCGCGACATTTCCGTTGTCCGATTCTCGCAGTAACGACGCCCTTTGATCGAATCGCACTCCACATTGTTGTTCGTCGGGGCCATGGCACTCGATACAACGAGCCTGAAAAATGGGCGCCACGTCGCGCGCAAAATCGATCTCATCATCAGCCGCGGTGTGACCGACGCCCGCAACTGCGACCAAAATGAACAGCGACGCGTGATAAAGCCGGCGACTCATTTTCCCAAAATCCATTCCTTGTTCAGCACGCAATGCCGAATGCAACGCCCGCTTGTCGACGAGTAGCTATATGTCAAGTGAATGTTTCCATCACGCGTCTGAATCATCGACGGATAGCCAAACGAGCGGCCTTCGGAATCGCTCGGTTCAACGGTTCGCTTTGTCGGCCATGTTTTACCTTCGTCATTGGAGAGCATGATCGTCAATCGGTGACGGCCTTTCTCTGTGTCGTTGCAAATCATCAGCCAAGTGCCATCATTTAACGAAATGACTTCCAGGCTGGAACCAGGATTAGGAATGTCGGTGTCGGTTGCCGCAGACCACGTTAGGCCGTCGTCCTTTGACGTTGCCATCATAACTCGATTCGGTTTACCGCCTGAATCGCGACAGTACGCGACGACTGTGCCATCTTTCCTTTGAACGATCGCAGGCTGGATTGGTCCGAGTCCGACAATCGGCAGGCTCGGCTTCCAGATATTTCCATCGTCGTCCGAGATCCCCATAAGTGAAACGTTGAAGCCATCCGAATAGAGCGGCAACAGAATCCGACCAGACGGCAGCACGATTGGCTGCGTTCGAGTCATCCAGCCGGTTTGTCGCTTGTAAGGATCACTCGCCGCTTCTATCAGCATTCGTTGGTACGGCTTTGCGTATTCGGACCACATTTCTTCTTCGCCGCCGAGTTCTTCAAAGCGTGCCTCCAGCATCTTTCCGAACTCGTCGGTCGGCTTCAGATTGATGACGCCTTGCCAATTCCAATCCGGTGCTCCATTGCCCGCCGACGATGCGGCTCGCCGATACGTTAACTGACTACACTCCCAACGTTCCGCCAAAACAGTAATCCAAAACATCCAAACGCGATCGCTCTTGTCGATGAACAGCATCGGATTGCAGTCCGGAAATTCAGGAGTGTCGGCCATCTGGAAGACGGGTGTCCAAGATTTGCTTCCCGACAGCAAACGCGAGCCCTGGACAACCACGTCGGCCGCCGTACGTTCGCCGCTTCCATAAAACCAGCAAGTGAGCAAACTGCCGTCGCTGCATTCGACGATGCTACTCGAATGACAATGCTTGTCACCCGGCGGAAAAATATTCTCCGTTTCGAACAATGGTTCGGCAGCCGAAACGCAAGCAGCCATGAACGCTACAACTACGTACAGAAAACGAAAACTTGAACGGACACGTTTCATATCACTTGGCCGATTGCTTTACTAACGAGGCAGGGCATCGCTGCAGTTTTGTGACGTCCTCAAACGTGTATAATCCCATTCCACGTTGAGTCTCTTCTTGACCGTCACATGATCTTAACCTTACAAAAAATCGCGTGCCACAAACCAACGCATTGAAATCCGAGGAACATTGATGAGTTTTCGAATCATACTCGCGGTGCTTGCACTTCCCAGTCTCGTCACGGCTGCTGTCGTTCCTGTGCCAAAGGAAGTAACACCCGAAAAACTGGCTGGAGCAAAGCCGCGAAACGTGGTGTTTATTCTATCGGATGATCATCGGTATGACGCGATGAGTTTTCTTGGCCATCAGTTCGCGGACACTCCGCATATGGACGCGATGGCGAAGAACGGCGCCTATATGAAAAATGCGTTGGTGACGACATCGCTCTGTTCACCGAGCCGCGCGTCTATTCTGACCGGGTTGTACACGTTTCGGCATCGAGTCATCGACAACAACCGCTTGGTGCCCGAGGGCACGATTTTCTTTCCCCAATATCTTCAGAAGGCAGGTTACTCGACCGGGTTCATCGGCAAATGGCATATGGGCGGCGAGACAGATGCGCCTCGACCAGGTTTCGATTTCTGGGTGAGCTTTCGCGGACAAGGAAACTATCTTCCACCAAACCCGAACTACACGCTGAACGTGAACGGCGAACGAGTCAAGCAGAAGGGCTACATCACCGACGAGCTAACCGATTACGCCGTCGACTGGCTGAAGCAGCAAGCGAACAGCGACAAGCCGTTCTTTCTTTACCTGTCGCACAAAGCGGTCCACGCGAATTTTACGCCCGCGGAACGACACGCCGGCAAGTTTAAAGATCTGCCGTTCAAGCGTCCTGCGTCCGAAGCGAACACCGAAGAAAACTATGCGGGAAAACCTCGCTGGCTGCGAGACCAGCGCAACAGCTGGCACGGCGTCGACTTTCCGTATCACAGCGAACTGGATATCGAAAAGTACTATAAAGCGTATTGCGAGTCACTGTGCGCGGTCGACGACAGTATTGGCCGAGTGATCCAGCAACTGAAGGACATGGGAATTCACGACGAGACGCTAGTCATCTACATGGGCGACAACGGGTTCATGTTCGGTGAGCACGGCTTGATCGATAAACGAGTTGCGTACGAAACATCGATTCGTGTACCGATGCTGATGCAGTGTCCGGAACTGTTCGCAGGTGGCCAAGTTGTCGACCAGGTCGTCGCAAACATCGACGTCGCACCGACCATTCTAACGGCGATGGGCCTGAAGGCTCCGCCGCACATGGACGGGCTCGATATGACTCCACTCGCGCAAGGCAAAGAAGTGAAGTGGCGAGACTACTTTCTGTACAACTACTATTGGGAAAAGAACTTTCCACATTCGCCGACCGTATTTGCACTTCGAGGCCAGAAGTATAAATACATCACGTATTACGGGCTCTGGGACACGGACGAACTCTACGATCTGGAATCAGATCCGGGCGAGTCGAAAAACTTGATCAACGACGCAGGACTCCAGGATGTCGTCAAGCAAATGGAGAACGAGCTTTACGCCCGCATGGCCGAACTCGGAGGCATGGATATCCCCATGAACCAACCGAGCGGCCGATCGAACAACATTCGCCTCCGCTCTCGAAACGGCGACAATGCCGCTCAGTTCCCGAAAGCAATGGTTGTGGACGAACCGGAGCACAAGAACGCACAATGACGCGTTTGACGGCTGCCGGATCTTACCGACTGCCGCTGCAAAGCTTTTGCAGGTCGTCAAAGAAATGTGGGTACGTTTTGCTGGCGCAACCTGGATCACGAATGACGACGCCGGGAATTCGTAGCCCGGGAAGCGAAAGGCTCATTGCCATTCGGTGATCGTCGTAGGTGTCGACGACCGCTGAGGAAAGAGTTTCTGGTGGTGAGATCGTCAAGCCGTCTTCGTGTTCATCGACGGTCGCACCGAACTTACGGAGCTCTGTCGCCAAATCGCCAATGCGGTCCGTTTCCTTGTGGCGATTGTGCGCGACGCCGCGAACTCGAGTCGGTCCGTTCGCGAACAGTGCCACTGCAGAAAGCGTCTGCACGGTATCGCTGATGGCGTTCATATCGACGTCGATTCCTCGGAGCTGTCCGCCTTTTACTCGCAAGAAATCCGAACCGTGTTCTACTTCGCAGCCCATCTGTTGCAGGACGTCACAAAATCCGACATCGCCTTGCAATGCATCTTTGCAGAGCCCTTGAACTGTTACGTCACCGCCCGTGATCGCCGCAATCGCCCAGAAATAACTTGCGGCCGACGCGTCGGGTTCTATCGCGTAGTCGGTCGCGTTGTAGCTGCCGATGGAACCGATCGTGTAAGAACCATCTGCGCTTGCCGTAACGCGAGCACCAAATGACTCCATCACACGCTGAGTCATTTCGACGTAGGGCTTAGAAACCAGCTCGCCTTCGATTCGTAGATTCACGTCGGCTGTGGCGCAGGGTGCAGCCATCATCAGACCGCTAAGATACTGACTAGAAACGTCACCGCGCATCGACACGTCACCGCCCGGAATCCCGCTGGCTCGTACGAGAACAGGTGGACAACCAGTGCCCGATTCGGATTGCGCATCCACGCCAAGTTGATTGAGCGCATCAAGCAGGTCCTGAATGGGACGTTCACGCATCCGTGGCACGCCATCCAAGCGATACGTGCCATCGCCCAGCGCCACCATGGCAGTCAAAAACCGGACAGTCGTCCCGCTGTTGCCAATAAATAGATCAGCAGTCGAGCTCGGAATTCCACCGTTGGCGCCGACAATGGAAATCTCTGTTCCGTCGTCTGAAGTTTCTACTTCAAAGCCGAGCCGCCGAAGACTGTCCAGCATGACTCGAGTGTCATCGCTGTCCAGAGCGCCGGTCAATCGCGACCTTCCGTTGCCGAGCGCCGCGCACACGAGCGCCCGATTCGTGATGCTTTTTGACCCTGGCGGCCGAATGGAACCGACGACAGAACCGCAAGTTTGGATCTGAATTTCTTCCGACATCAACGCCTGCTACTTACTGATTTTCCAAAGTGCGGTATCACTTCGAATGAAGAGCGCATCATTGTAAACGGCAGGCGAGCTTTGAACCGTTTCACCGATATCTGGCTTCGAAACGATCTTGCCGTCCTCGCCCGAAACGTCGACGACATGAGTGACTCCGTCGATATTAACGCAATACATCAAGTTGCCGACCAACACTGGAGTGGACCAATAGTCGCCGCCAAGCCGCAACTTCCATTTTGAATCACCCGTTTGAGCATCGGCACACGTCAGAATGTTCTTCGCCAATGCATACACATTTCCATTAGCAATAATCGGGCTAGATGGCCCGGGACGAACTTGGTTCGAGGCCCAAAGTTCCTCCGGTTTCTCGCCGCTCACTTTCCACACAGCGAACTCATCAGCAGGCAGATAAAGAACGTCGCCGTCAACAACCATCGAAGGAATTCCGCCAGCGGAATTGTCGAGTGACCACACTTCGTCACCCGTTTGAATGTCACGAGCTGTCACTCCGTCTGACGATTTCAGAATGACGAGGTCGATTCCGTCTGCCGTTTGCATCGTCACGGGCGAAGTCCAGTTCGCCGCTGCATTGCGTTCGATTCGCCACCGGTTTTTGCCGGTTTCTACGTCGATGCCGGCCGCAAACGAATCGCCTTGATTTTCAACCTGAACGACGACAGTCCCAGCCGCGACGACGGGCGACGACGACATGCCGATGTCGTTTCCAGCTTTCGGATGATCTTTCCCGAGTGCTCGGTACCATTTCAGATTTCCGTCCAGATCGTAACAAATCAGATCGTTCGATGAGAAAAACGCGAAAATATGTTTTCCATCACTTGCGGGAGTCGGAGCAGCATTAGCACTGGTCGGATGAGTCATCGTCCGACCGTTGGCCCACATTTGACGATGCCAGATTTGCTCACCAGTTTTTGCGTCGAAGCAAACAACGTGCAGCCGATCTTGATTCTTGCCGCTACTGCACGTTACGAAAACTCGACCGTTGATAACAATCGGGCCGGATGGGCCTCGACCTGGCAGATCTTTGCGCCAGGCTACATTGTTTTCTTTGTCCCATTCGATCGGAAGGTCAGCCAAACCGACGCTCTGTGCATTCGGCCCGCGGAATTGATCCCAGTTGGCTCCACCGCACAATAGCAAGCACAGCAAAACGACGAAATGAATGAACGGTTTCTTATGCATGACGAATATCCTGATTGATTTTTCCCTTGTCCGCAAACGTGTGTTTCGACGCTATCGTGCTTGTGCTTCAAGGCGTTCTTTCGATAGCACAGCCGTCCCCAGCTCATCGCAAACGCGGAACTGAAATTGCCAATCTTGCGCCCACGCTTCTTCTTGCTCATTCTCGCAAATCTTGAGCAAGATTTCGTTGCGACCTTTCCTCAGCACTCCTTGCCCAACGTACTGATCGATTGCCGAGCCAGCGTGATACACGTGATTCGCCGTAACCAGTTCGCCGTTTAGCCAGATCTTGTTCGCGTTAATGCATCCGAGACGCAGGTCGACCGGCTGCTCCTTGACGGCGGTGAACTCAGCGAACGCGTATGCCGCGGAGCCTTTGTTCTTGCCAAACACTTTCTTCAGATCGACCATGCCATATTGGTCGTCTGTCGAGTAGTGGACCCACTTCACTTGGTTACCGTTTTTCCCGTTGTAGGTGGCAAGAACGTCAACCGACTGTTCCGGCGGATAGACTTTGTCAAATCCCTGTGTGTTCGTGTTGTCGAAAGGAGCGACCAAGCGCCAATCCGTGATAAATCCAAAAATCAGTGGCACATCGACTTTCGCGTCCAACGCCTCAATCCGCTTCGCCAAATCTTCGATTTGGTCGACGGCGCGAGCGGATCGAATGATGTTCCGCAACGCAGTAACGGCTGCTTCGCCCTGCAAGTTTAGCTTCTCGTAGTCGCCAATCGCTTGAGCAATCGCGAGCCTTCGTAGTTCAAGACTCGGATCGTTTTGCATCGCTGCCAGCGTGCTGCGTTTGAAGTCCTCCCCTTTTTCCGCAACCAGCCATTCAAACGCGACCTCACGAGCACGCGTAGGATTCGCTCGGTCGTCGAGGACCTCTTGAAGTCCAGCAAACGGCACAGCCGCTTTTACCCGCTTCGCTCGATCAGCAACTTGCTCAGCAGCGGATCGCAACCAGTTATTGGCGACAGGCGAATCCTTTTGCATCCCAAGCAGCAAGTCAGGAATACGAGACGGCTGAGCCTTTTTCAATTGTTCCATGGCGTGAATCGCCTGCTCGTTTCCTTCGCCGTTGAGTCCAAGTTGTTGAATTACAGCAACGGCATCAGAAACATCGTCCCCGTTTGCGGAGACGCAGAAAACAAGCAGCAAAAGTGCTGCGAGAAGACGACGTATCACGATACTTCTCCCTTGTTGGTAAATTGATTTTGGCGTCATTCTACGCGAACCTAATCGCAATGCGTACCCTAGTGCTTTGGTGTCTCTGAGTACTAACGTCGCGTGCCAGTAGATTCGTCAGCGAGTAGTCAGTGTCAGCTTAACCTTCGAGTAGTGGAAGTTGCTAAACTTCCTGGCAGACTGGATCTTTGGTTGGCAAGGTCCACTACGAGCTACGCGACAGCCAAAACTCTGACTTAGGCGAGCGGCAGCCAAAAGGCTACCAGCCGTTTGTAGTCCAGCGACACCGATCGCTGGCACTCGCGGGCGGAGCCGCGAGTCTACGGGTAAAATCTCTTCTGCCGTTCGCCTTAACGTACGGCTTACGACTTTGCTTCGCCGTCCACGTTGCCACACACGCTGCATTCAGGGTTCCGCCGAATCTTCACGGTCCGAAATTGCATATTGCGTAGATCGGCGACAACCATTCGGCCAGCCAACAATTCGCCGAAACCTGCGATCGCTTTAATCGCCTCCATAGCTCCTAGACATGCGACCATTCCTGAAACGGCGCCGAATACAGGGAACTCTCGTTTCCACGCTGGTGGCTGCTGAGGATACAGACAATTGACGCATGCAGTCTTTTGGGGAAGCACCGTGAAAATGTGTGCCTCAAGATCGTACATGGCACATTCAACGAGCGGTTTATTATACTTGATCGCGGCACTGTTCATCGCGAATCGCTCTGTAAACAGCGGAGCACAATCGACGACGACGTCGACATCTTTGATGAGCCGGTCTGCGTTCTTGTCAGAAAGGTTTTCGGCGACTGTTTCGATTTGCAGACGAGGATTCAGATCGTGAAGTCGTCGCTTTGCCGATTCCACGCGAGGCTTGCCGAGCCAATCGTAGGTCATCAACAGTTGTCGATTGAGATCGCTGTGCTTTACGTTTCCGGCGTGTGCTAATACAAGCCGGCCGACTCCGGCAGCTGCGAGTTCATACGCGACAACACTGCCTAGTCCGCCTACTCGCGATACAAGCACAGACGCGCCTTTCAGCTTCTCCTGCCCTTCGACACCAAATTTGGGGACCCAAGTCTGCCATTCGTAGATGGCTCTCTCTTCTTCGGTTAGCTGTTGTGGTTGCATCGCCTACTGCAAATCGTCTCGAAGTTTCGTGTTTACTGAACATCACGCCGTCGCAGGCTAACCACCACTGATCGCCGACAAGAGCGTGACAACAGAGCCCTCTGCCAGCGTGCGACCGTCACCGTCGCTTACTTGTTCATCGTCAACGCACAGCAGAATTGATGGCAACAGAGCACCGTGCGAATCGACTGCGAATTGCCTGAACGCATCGCCATGTTTGTCAGCAACTGCTTGCAGAATATCCGCGACTGTTCCGCCGATAGCGATGTCGAACGATTCTTCGGCGACACCGATTGCGGCCTTCAGCTGCGTTGTGTATTGAACCTTTATTAGCACTGTCAAACCTTTCGTAAGCAACTACTGCTTTGCGATTTCGACTTTGCCGTCGCGGAGGGTCAAATGCAAATCGCCTAGTGCGTCCGCTTCGCTGCGATTGTGCGTGATGTGCATGGCCGTGAATCCGACATGTTTTCGCACTCGGCGGATCACGTCGTACATGTGCTCACGAGTGTCGTCGTCCAACGCGCTGAGCGGCTCATCAAGCAACAGTATTTTGGGGTGAAATGATAACGCTCTGCCCAACGAGACACGCTGTTCTTCGCCGCCGCTGAGTCCCTGCGGAGTGCGATTCAGCAGATGCGAGATCTCCAGCAGCTCGGCCATTTCCGAAACGCGCTCGTCGATCCGTTTTTTCTCCCAATTGCGAATTCGCAATGCGAACGACAGGTGCTCGGCAACCGTCATGGTTTCGAACAGTACACCGTCTTGCGGGACGTAACCGATGCCTCGTTCGGAGCATCGCAGCTGCGTGACGTCGCGTCCACTGAGCGTGATCGTTCCGCCCGAAATTGGGCGGAGTCCGCAAACGGCCTCCAAGATCGTGGTCTTGCCGCTGCCCGTCTTCCCCATCAAGGCAGCGAATTGACCAGTTGGTACCTCGAACGACACGTCGTTCAGCACGAACTCGCCCTGGCGAATCTTAAGTTGATCGACGGAAATCACAACGAGTGCTTTAAAAATGTGCTCTAACAAACAATGAAACGCCCAACCGCAGATGCAAAGCATATTAGAAAAAACGGCTGCTGCCCACAGGAACTTGCGTCACCTTGCAGTAACAGGCCGGCGTCGAGTTCATGAAACGCAAACATTCCTGCGGTTAGGCCCCTGCGACTTCATTAAGACGAGTAACTTTGATTGCGGGATTTGGCAGAGTTCGGTTACCATGGACACGGCATTTCATACGTCACAAACCGGAATTATGAAGACGCGTCTGATGAACAAACATATGAAACTTGGTTTGCGTATTGCTGCCTTAACCGTTGTCGTCGTTGCGTACGAAGGTGTTGTCACAGGACAGGAATCGACGTTTCAGACAATCCAAACCCATGTCTTCGATGGCAACTGCACGAGCTGTCACCAACCAGATTCCACGTTTGCCCGGCAGTCCGGGTTGGAGCTGACCCCCGATGTTTCTTATGACCAATTGGTTGACGTGGCTCCGAACAACACGGTTGCTCGAGCAGACGGATTAACGCGAGTGAGTTCGGTCGGCGGTCCGATTGGTTTGGCTCAAAGCTACCTCTGGGAGAAAATCAACGTCGCGGACCAAGACCATTTCTATGCCGATCATCCAGGTTACGGGGCCCTGATGCCGCTCGGCGCACCGGCGCTGACGAATGGTCAATTGAACTTCGTGAAGAATTGGATTTTGGAAGGCGCGCCGCTCACTGGGACCGTAGTTGACGTGTCGTTGTTGGAAGACATGACTCGATTTGAACCTCCAGAATTTCGACCGTTAGAAAAACCGGAACAAGGCATCCAGCTGCATTTGGGGCCGTTCGACGTTTGGCCGTCAGAGATCAATGATCGCGAGTTCCTGTACTACCAACCGTACGAAACGAAAGAAGATCAATTCGTGTCCAGATACGAAATCTCGTATCGACCTGGTTCGCACCA
>JAGQPC010000439.1 GCA_020426925.1 Planctomycetales bacterium
ACGCAATTGGTTTCTACGTCTTCTTCAGCTTCGCGATCTTGCGCTTTAGCAAATCCAGTTCGTGAGGCGCCGGGTCCTTTTGCATCGCCGCTTTGTACGATGCAATCGCGAGTTCACTGTTGCCGTTCTGTTCATGAATTCGAGCAATGGCGCAGTCGAGGATGTGGTAGTGGGCGAGCGTTTTGTGGGCTTGAAGCGATTTGAGTTGTTCGAGGGCGGTGGTTTTGTCACCTGATTCACCAATCGCAATTGCCTGATTCAGCGCGTACAACGGCGAGTCTTGCTGTTGTCGCAGTTGGCCATAGAGCTGAGCAATCGCAATCCAGTTTGTTTCCTTCACCGACGGAGCGATGCAGTGCAGCATGGCGATTCCCGCTTGCAGATGATGGCTGGTCGGCTGTTTTACTTTGGATTCTGCCAGCCAATATTGCCCCTGGCAAATCAAGCGTCGGTCCCATTTCGACCGGTCTTGATCTTCCAATAGAATGACGGCCCCTTCGTCGTCGACCCTCGCCGAAAGCCTTGATGAATGAAATAGCATCAACGCAAGCAATGCCTTGGTTTCCTGAGATCCGTAGCTGCTTTCGCACAGTAGGTGAGTTAGCCGAACGGCCTCTTCGCAGATGTCGTCCCGTACCGGCTCCGTTCGATCCGTTGTGCTGTAGCCTTCGTTGAATAGCAAGTACAGCACTTGATGGACGATATCCAATCGGTCAACGAGTTGGTCACTATCGGGAAGTTGAAGCGTGACGTTCGCGGTTGCAAGAAATGTTCTGGCACGTTGCACCCGTTTCTTCACGGTTTCAGTTGGCAGCAAAAGGCCACGCGCGATTTCTGCGATGCTGAAACCGCACAAGGTTTTCAATGTCAGTGCGATTTGACTTTTTCGATCCAGCGACGGATAGCAACAGACGAATATCGTCCTCAGCAGACTGTCCGCAATTTGATCTTCTTCTAGCCAATGATCGACGAGGCTGGACTGACTTTCGACTGATTGTCCGAGCTGAGTGACTGCGTGCTGGAAGACCTTTTCTCGACGCAGCACGTCGATTATCCGGTTTCGTGCGACGCGATGGATCCACGCAGCCGGATTTTCGGGCAAGCCAGATTTTGGCCATGCCTGCATCGCTTCAAGCATGACCGCCTGCACGGTTTCCTCAATGAGCTCGATCCGTCGAAGTCCGAAGGCACGAGCCAGGACGGCAATCGGGTTGGCTGACTCGTGCCGAAAGAAATGCTCGACGATCTGCTTAGCAGAATCGCTCGTCACTCTGGCATTCCGCCACTGGCGATTTCGCGGACTTCAATTTTCGCGGCGCCAGCCATCTCGATTGTTTTTTTAGCCAACTCGCACGCAGCGGCAAGATCTGGTGCTTCGACGATCGTGTAGCCGCCCACGAGTTCCTTCGACTCTGCAAAGGGACCATCGATTACATTCATGTCTGAATCCACGACGGCAGAGCCACCATTCAGCGGAGCCCCGGGATCAAGTAGCCATCCTTCTTCTTGGCCGCTTTGCATCCATGCCATGCAGGATTGCATTTTCTCTTGCATTTGTTCGGGCGACATTTCTGGGCGATTCTCGCAAGCTCCGCGAGAATGGAACATGAATTTGGGCATTGTATCTGTCCTCGTGTTAAGTCGTGTCGCAGAGCACCTGTGTCCGCGTTCAGGAGCCTGGCGAATGAAAACTGCCTCCGGGGACAGTCGTTCTCATTTTTTTGCGATTTTTCTGCGGGTAGTCAATCCGTGCTGCCGGGAGTTCGCAGGCACATTGAGCTTCCATTCGTCGTCGGTGCTGCCTGCTTACTTACAGTCACTCGCTTGGCTCCTCTTTCATCGAATCGAGCAGGTCTCCCAGTGAGTCCAGTGTTCCCTCCCAGAATTCCCGGTGGCGGGCAATCCAGTCTTGCGCCTCCTTTAAAGGAGCAACGACCAATTGAAACCTGTGGACTCGCCCATCGATACGTCGAGTAACAAGGCCGGCTTGCTCCAGGACTCGAATGTGCTTCGACACTGATGGCTGAGCGATCTGAAACGGTTCGCCAAGATCACCTGCAGTACACTCTCCACGTTGAGATAATAACGCCAGCATCCGCCGTCGCGTCCCATCTCCGAGAGCGTGAAATGTTCGGTCTAGCTGCTCTTGATATTGTATAGCCATGTGGCTATGTTATTGTCTGGCACTGAAAAGTCAATATCGCGAAAGACAACGACATGGTCACCTCATCAACTCCTGGTCCGCTCGTACTCAGACGGCAATACGACGCCTCGCCCGAGCTTGTATTTAGCGTTTGGACGAGCGCCGAATACATGAAGCAGTGGTTTCGCCCAAGTAAGGCGTTCACACATCAGTTCGTGGAAGTCGATTTGCGAGTTGGCGGAAAATACCGAGTGGCGTTCGAAGGGCCAGACGGCAACGTCGATGTTGTTGGCGGAGAGTTTCTGGAAGTCACACCGCCCCGCAAACTGGTTTTCCACATGGTTTGCCTTGGAGTCTGTGTACTTGTCCATTCAATTCGTACTCGGCGGTTTTCTGCTCGCGATCGTGTATCGCAAAAAGGGCCGAAACGATTGAATTCAAAGTGCGTGTTGACATCACCCCGGAACTTTCCATTGGCCATTCCATGGCTGGTTCGCAGTTCTTGTTGCGTGGCTGGGCTCACTCATGCTTAAATGAGCACCCGGAAGTCGGTCCTGGGGGCTCGCTCACGCTCGACCCCAGCCACCCGTCCGTTGGCAGCCGAAAAGTCTTCACAGGCAAAACTATGGCAGATGAAAACGATCCGGTTGAAGACGATCCTATCCTTCGTCGGTTCATGGTTCGAGTCGCATCCGCGTGGAAGTTGAAGGACTATCGTGCCGCGTGTGACAGAATTGACACGCTCATGTCAGAAAGCATTCCAGAAGGACTATCGTCAGAATCGCTTTTGGAAGTGCAGCGACTTGCGGCCAGAATGGCGTTCGCTGCGGCAAGTGACTACGGTGCACCCTTCGAGTTTTTGCGGCAACGATTTGAGGCTTGCTGCAATCTAAGATTTGCTGATGGACCACTGGGGGCATTGTCCGTTTACACGGAGTATGCGACTGCGTGTGCGCGCCGACGGGAAGTGCGTGCATCAAAACAGGCTCTGTGTGAAGCTCGCAAGTTACTCGGTCAATTGCCATCGAGTTTCCACGAGGCTCGTGACACGTACCGTCGCATAATTGAGTTATGCGAACAGGAATTGGCACGTGACGGCTGATTCGTTGCATCGTTGACGGGCAACGAGTCACGCTTGCCCGCGTCAGCGTTCCGTTCGGGTAGTGGAAGTTGCTAAACTTCCTTGCGAGCGGGATCTTTAGCAAGATCCACTACGAGCTACCCGAAGACGAAGATGCATCGGACTACTAGACTCGCGACGACGGCGCGTTTTAGACCTTGCCGCCGTTAGACAGGGTTCTGCTGTTTTTCTTTCGGTGGTCGGAGTAGTCGAAGATCTTCGATCGCAGCAGAGATTCTAATTCAGCAATTTGGCTTGGGTTGACCAACGCGGCAAAGGGTAGCCAGTGATACAGTCTTGGACCTTGGAACAGCAAAAAGCCATCCTCAAAATGAAGTGCTCTTGTGAAAACGGACCAGTTCAGCCGGGTTTCTTGGGCATTCGACTGGGCGAAGTAGTCTTCATTTGAAAGAAGGATGACAACCTCTCCGTAGATTTGCGGCGTTGCTTTCAGCTTGCGAACCAAAAGCCAGTTTTCTAGCTGCTGTGCGAATATCAAAACCAACGCGAAGATAGCAAGCATGCCGGCGAACACGAACCCGCCGGCCCAGGCGCCGAAACCTGCCATGAGTGCGAAGAATGCGATCGCAGCGATCCTAAACGCCAGCCAAATGTGGCGTCCTTTGCGCTGTGAACGGAATCGTTTTGTCGCTTCCAAGTAGTAACGTGGCGAGACGTCGATTCTGGCAGCTATAGTGGCGCCGATCGTGGGTGCGATTTGATCAATTGGCACCTTGGGATCGAATTGTGGCGAAGCGTATGGATTGTCGTCTTCGTAGTTTTGCGGCATCCATCCATTGTACTTGGCAGAGCACTTTCTGTGTGTCAACTTTGTGCTGCGGCGTTTCCGGACGCTGATGGATTCGGCACAATGTGTTCTGGCGCGTTGGTCTTGCCTGCAATCACAAGAGACGCGATGCCAACAATCAGCAACCGAACGCGAAGGCTGCAGCATGTGTAATCTCTACGACGTTGATCCAGAACAAGTGAATGCGTTGTTCGATCGCATCGCGGAATATGATGATGCGATGCGTGATTGGACGACGCAGGTCTTTCCCAAGATGGATGCTCCGGTGGTTCTGTTGGTCGACGACAAGCCACAAGTTTCTTTGCTGCGATTCGGCCTGATTCCCAAATTCTCGAAAGGTCAGCCGAAGCAACCACTGAATAATGCTCGCGTTGAAAAGCTCAGCTCGTGGCCATGGAAGACATCGGTTGGGCAATTCTGTGCGATTCCGATGACCAGCTTTTACGAGTTTTCGTACTGGGGAGAACAGCCGGGCCACAAACTGAAATTCAGTTTTCCAGAATCGCGGAGCTTCACTGCGGGAATCTATAACGGCAAATCCATGACGATGCTCACAAGGCCCGCTTGTGAATCGATGATGGAAATGGGCCATCACCGGATGCCGCTGTTCATCGAGCCGGACTCGGTCGAAACATGGATTGCTTCTCAAGAAAAAAATGTCGATGCCTGCTACGACACGTTGCGTTCGATCGCGATCGATCCGGAGTTCGAATGTGATTCATGCGGCCAAATGAAAGATGGCTGGCAGAAGCGAATTAACGGCCGAATCAAAAAACGCGACGAGCAGTTGGCATTGATCGAGGAGCATGGGGCGTTGGGCATCGATTGATCGCCCGTTGCAGCGGAGCGAAACCGCAGTGTGATCTTCGCTCCACCAAAAATTCGCGCGATGTTTTACAATCGGCTTACATGATCGCGTGGCTTTTTCTCAACGTATGCTTTAGCCTGGAACCAGTCGTTCATTGAACGCGTCGAACAGAGATCTCGTTCTATTCAAACTACCAGGGTCGGAGGCGAACGCCATGGTCTTTCGTGCTTGCTGCCAGTGTGTCTTATTCGCTTGTTTCGTTTCATGTGTTTCGGCAGCGTCTGACGTTGCGCCAGAAATCGCGACGGCCATGCAGGACCGAGATTTCGGCACGGCGATCTCTCGAATCGACGAAGCTCTGAAAGACGAAACTGCGCCTCGCGACTATCTGACCTATTTGAAAGGGCGAGCGTTCTTCTATCAGCAGCGTTACGACGATGCCGTGAAGACATTCGACGAGTTCGCGAAATTGTTTCCGGAAAGCGAGTGGGCTCGGCAGGCTCGATTCGCAAAGGGACTGGCGTTTGCTCGCAGTAACGATTTTGAAAGTGCAGAGCGAGTTTTCCGAGCCGACGCGGAATCGCTATTGTCAAACGAACGCAAGGATGAGATCGCTCAAATCTACCTGCAGTTTGCGAACGGCTATTTCGAGCCGACCGACAAGAACAAGCAGCCTGACTACGCGAAGGCTCAAGCGTTTTTCGCCAAAGCGATTGAAGCTGCGCCCGAATCAAAACAGCGGCCGGAAACGGAACTGAAAATTGGCGAGTGTCTGGCGAAGACTCAAAACTGGGGCGAAGCGATTAACGCTTTTTCGGCGATCATTGAAAACTATCCAGACCATTCGCTCGAGCTGGAGGCCCGGTATCGCTTGGGAAATGCGCAGTTTCAAAATGGCGCGAAGGTTGAGGCTCGTCGCACCTGGCAGGACTTGTTGGCGAAATTCAAAAGCAGCGATTCTAAAAGGATCGCCGAAGCGAGGTACCACTTGGCGCTAACCTACGAGATGCCGCATCCGAACAATCGCAGCGATCTTGATTTAGGCGTTGCGGCGGTCAGGGCATTTGTGGCCGAACATCCCGATCACGAACTGGCGAGCGGTTCGTACTTGCTAATCGCGAACGCGTACATTCATCGTGGCCAGTCGGAAGAAGCCGCTACGACGCTGCATGAGCTGCTCGGGTCAAATCGCTATCGCGAGAGCAAGGAAATCGCGGAGGCTCGATACCTGCTTGGCCAAGTTCATCACCAGCAACGACGATTCAACGACGCGATTAAGGTTTGGCGAGAGTACCTGTCACTTCATCCATCGCACAACCGTTGGAGTACGGCACAGACTCAGATTATTGATTCGGAATTCTTGCAGGCCCAGGAAAAACACGTCGAAAAGAAGTACGACGAAGCTCGGCAAATGTGGCAAGCGTTCTTGGCGAAGTACCCGCTCGATTCGCGATCGCGGCAAATCATGCTGGCGTTCGGGCAGATGAAGCACGCTCAAAAGCAGTACGAAGCCGCTATCGACGATTGGCGAAATCTTGTCACGAAATATCCGCAGTCCGATGAAGCTTCTCAAGCTCAATTCGCCATCGCAGCGACGCTCGAAGAAGAACTTGGCAAGTTCGACGAAGCACTCGAGGAATACAAAAAACTCAATTGGGGCTCTCAGCAGGCAAACGCCCAGCAACGAATCTCCAGGCTGACTGCGAAGCAGATGACCGTGCGCACCGAGCGGACGTTTCGCAACAACGAAACTCCGTCGGTCAAGTTGATATCGCGCAATATCGAAAAGGTATCGGTCCACGCATATCAAATCGATATGAGCACTTACTTTCGCAAAATGCATTTGGCGACGAATGTCGAATCGCTCGACATTGCCCTCATCGATCCGGACAAGACGATCGAGTTCGAAATCCCGGACTACGAGCGATACAAAGAAACCGAATTCGACATCCCGCTTGACGTGTTCGACGAATCGACCGACGGCAACGTGATGGTCGTCACTGTCAGCAGTGATAAGCTCGAGGCGACAACGATGGTCATTCAAAGCGATTTGGAAATCATCGTGAAGAGTTCGCGAAACGAGCTGCTGGTTTACGCTCAGAATATGCGAACGGGCGAGCCATGGGCGAATGCAAATCTTTTGCTGTCGAATGGTTCAAAGGTTTATGCTGAGGTCACGACCAATGACGATGGCGTTTTCCTGGAAACCTATGACGAGTTGCGAAGCACCAATGACGTTCGAGTGTTCGCGCATGCCGATGGAGGAAACACAGCCTCAAATGTTGTGAGCCTGCGCGGATTGCAGGTCGCTCGAGGGCTCGCGGACAAGGGCTACATCTACACGGACCGGCCCGTTTATCGCCCGGGGCAAAACGTGAACGTGCGAGGCATCGTGCGACGCGTAGCAAACGATACGTATCAAATCGACGAAGGGCGAGCGTTCGAAATGTCGGTTTTCGATTCGCGTGGTCGAGTCATTTGGAGTGAGGACGTTACGCTCAACAGATTTGGCAGCTTCCACTCGAACTTTGCAATTCCAGACAGCGCGTCGAATGGTAAATATCGCATCCAGATTCTGGATCGAGATCAGAAGTCATTCGAAGGCGAATTCAGTGTGATGCAGCTTCAGCTGCAGAACATAGTGTTGTCGATCGATACTGGACGAAACGTCTTCTACCGAGGCGAAAAAATCACGGGCAAGATTTCGGCCAAGTACTATTACGGAGCGCCTTTGGCAAATCGCGAAATTCGATATTGGATTTCAGGGGACCGAGTTCACACTGCCACAACGAATGCGGAAGGCGAGGTGCCGTTTGAATTGGAAACTCGCGACTTTGCCGAATCACAGGTTCTCTCGCTCACCGCGCAAATGCCTGAGCACAATTTAGAGCAGACAAACCCGATCGTGATCGCGACACAGGGATTCTCGGTGGCGATCGATACGACTCGGCAAACGTACCTGGCTGGCGAATCGTTCGAAGTCGATGTTACGGCCACAGACGCCGAAGGCGAACCGGTCGCTCGCGCCGTGACGGTGCGGTTGGTCAAGCGAACAGTCGTCGCTGGTCGGCCTGGCGAAACGACCGTCGTCGAAAAGTCGATCAAGACCGATGAAAAGAATGGACTCGCGCACGCGTCGTTTAGTGTCGCGGTCGGTGGTCGCTACATTGTCCGTGTTGAAGGTACCGACCGTTTTGGAAATCCGGTCAGCGGCGAACATTCGGTCTTCGTCAGCGGCAACGAGGACGATACTCGCCTGAGGATCTTAGCCGACAAGCACACGTATCGCGTTGGCGATCGACCCGAGATCACGGTCCATTGGCGAGAAAAACCGGCAACCGCGTTGGTCACGTACGAAGCGGCGAATGTGCTCGGGTACAAGATCGTGCGACTGGAAACGGGCTCAAACAACTTGCAACTCCCGATGTCAGCCGACATGTCGCCGAACTTTGACTTGGCAGTCTCGGTGATGGTCGACGCACGCGACGAATCATCCGAACCAGAAGCAGACTCGCGGCGCTTCCATCAAACGCGAACTTCGTTTTCGGTCGAACGGGACATCAACGTCAAAGTCGACTTGCCGAAGGAGGTCAAACCTGGTGGAGAAATTGAAATCGCCGTTGAGACGACGGACCTCCAAGGTAACCCCGTCGAAAGTGAAGTCAGTCTTGCCATGATCGAGCGGGCTTTGATCGACAAGTACGGTGCGAAACGCGACATCGTAAGTCAGTTTGCAAGCGCAAGACGCATTGCCGCTTTGCGCACTGCGTCGAGTATCGATTTCAGCTACCGCCCCAAAACGAAAGCGATCAATGAGCGTTTACTGGCCGAATCGGATCGAGTCATGATGGAGTTCGAGGAACGCCGCAGGTTGGCAGAACTAGATTTCGAAGTTCCTACCGGTGGGGCAATCGTCGCGGAAGCCGAGCGAGCGTCTGCTCGAATGGACGGTGCGTTTTTCGACGCGACTGAAGGTAACACCGTGGCGATTCGGCAGTACGCGGATTCCGCTCAAACGCAGCAAGCTGAGCAGTTCAAGCGTGGGCAAAGCACTTTGGGCAGCCTGTTCGAATCAGGCCAGCAAACGCAAAGCGTGATTTCAGCGGATCGGCGATATATGCGTTTTAGTGGGGAGCCAGCCGCTCTAGGAAGAGTCGCTGATCAACAGCAACTTCAGACTCAACAATTCACAAACGATCAAACGCGTGCTTGGAATAAGACGAACAATTTTGCGTCCAACGGTGTTATCGCCCAATTCAAAAACGGCGAAGTAGTTCAGTACGGACGATTCGCAGTGGCGGCCGGTGGCCAAGAGTTGCTGAACGAACTTCAGCGAGCTGGCGCGGTGCTGCGTCCCAATCCGATTAACGAGGAAACCGGCTATTGGAATCCAGCAGTTGTTACGGACGAAAACGGGAAGGCAACGGTCAAGTTCATGATGCCAGAACGCTCGACCGCCTGGAACGTTGTCGCACAGGGAATTACACGCGAGACGCTTGTTGGTTCGCACGAATCAACGGTGATTGCGAAAAAATCACTGTTTGGAACGCTAAAACTTCCAATCTCGCTTACCGATGGAGATAGAGCTCACATCATGGCGACGATCCACAACGACGGCGATGAAAAACAGCCCATCAAAGTCACGCTCAATACGAGAATTGGCGACAAGAAAACGACGGCGACTCAAACAGTCGACTCGACAGAATCGGGCACGCATGAACTGGGCTTTGACCTCTCTTTTGCGCGGCCTGCATCGGCTGCTGACAGGGCGAGTGTTGAAGTTGAGTTCGAACTGCTTGTGTCGTCCGGCGACAGAAACGATCGATTCGCGCAGAGTGTTTCGCTTCGGCCGTACGGCATGTCTGTCTTTGACGTTGCCAGTGGGATCGCAGAAAGCGACGCGACCGCTTGGATTCAGCTTCCAGAATCGATGCCTTCGCGAGGCGCCACGTTGCAAGTCATCGTTGGTCCGTCGGTGGAAAACAGCCTGCTGAACGTTTTGGTCGCTCCGCCACTCCGATGCCAAGTGCAGAATTCGGCGTTGGCGCCTGCGTCGGATTCATTGACGAGCGATCTGCTGGCGGCAGTCGGATTGCAAAAGCTGTTCGGGAAGTCTCGAGATGCCAGCGGTCCTCAATCGGCGATGATCGACAGTCGCATTCGATCGTCCATTGGAAGTCTCATCGCCAGCCAGCGCGACGATGGTGGTTGGAGTTGGAGCGGAAGCCAGGCCAGCAATCTTTACTCGACTGCTCGAGTGGTTTGGGCGTTGCTCGCGGCTGAAGAAGCCGGTTACTCGCTACCGGCGGAGTTGATGGCGAAGGCAATAAATTATCTTCAGTCGGAAATCGTTAAGGTTCCGAACACCGACTACGAATCAAAGGCGATACTGTTGCATGCGTTGGCCGTAGCGGGCAAAGATGATTTTCCGCTCGCGAATCGGCTGTATCGCAATCGCCAATCGCTATCGACCAGCGGTTTGGTTTATCTGGCACTGACGTTTGCCGAAATGGATCGATTGCCGATGGCGGAGGAAGTGCTCGCGGTCGTGCAGCAGCGTAATCTGGCTGAAGGCACCAAACTCTCTGGCGTGTCGTGGAATAGTTCAGTTGCTGAAGTGCGGGCTCTGTACGCGATCGCGCTGCAGAATGTTTCGCCCAAGTCCGTTGAGCTGGAGAAACAAATCGATTGGCTGAAGAGCCATCGAATCGGTTTTCGTTGGGCACCGGATCGAGCTACTGGGCCTGCGACGCTGGCTTTGTGTGACTGGGCGTCGAAGTCGCTATTCGAATCAGACCGATATGAAATCGAATTATTCGTAAACGACAAGCTTGTCAAAAAGATGCAGGTCGACAAGAACTCACTAACGCAGACTGTCGATGTCCCTGCCGACTTGTTGGTCACCGGAAAGCAGCGAGTTCATTTTCAAATCAATGGCCGTGGGCGATTCACGTATCAATGCGTGATGGAAGGATTTGTTTCTGCCGAGCACTTGAAGGCGGATGAAAAGCAATGGCGCGTTCGTAGGTTCTATGAAGCGGCACCGCTCGAACGCGATGGCCGAACGGTTCCTCGAGGTTTCGACGTTGTCAGCGGCAGCTATCAGAGTTTCCGCAACGAGCTAAACGAGCTCCCGGTAGGGAAGCGCGGGCGCGTGACGCTTGATGTTTGGCGACCATTCGTGCAGCCGAATACGCCGAACGAACAGCTTGAGTATCTGGTGGTTACTGAGCCTTTGCCGGCAGGCGTTTCGGTCGTGGAGGATTCGGTCACCGGTGGCTTCGATCGATTCGAAATCGGCGACGGGCAAATCACGTTTTTCATCGGCAACCGCCGCGGAATTGGCAGTATCTCGTACGACATTCATGGATTTGTTTCGGGCGATTTCAAAGTGGCTCCATCGGTGATTCGTGATGCGTATCAGCTAGACCGGTTTGCGTTCGCCGACGTGAAGACAGTTCGCGTGTTACCGTCGGGTGAAAAGAGTTCCGACGAATATCGGCTAACGCCGCGTGAACTTTTGGAACTTGGAAAACGCAGTTTCCAGCGAGAAGAATGGAAGGAAGCGATCACGAATCTGACTGATCTCGTCGAGAATTGGAATCTGCACGCTGACCATTATCGCGACGCTACCCAGATGTTGCTGGACAGCCACCTTGCGGTTGGACCTGCCGATCAAGTCGTCCGGCATTTTGAGGTCATCAAAGAACGATGGCCGGAGATGGAGATTGCGTACGACAAGATTCTGAAAATCGGTGCCGCATATCACGACATTGGCGAGTTCGAACGAAGTTATTTGATCTTCCGCGCGACAGTGCAAAGCAGTTTCTTGACGGAAAGCCAGGTGGCTGGTTTTCTCCAATCGCAAAACGAACTGCGTCGTAGCGTTGAAGTGATGAACCAACTGATCCGCGAATATCCTCCGGAAGCGTACATCGCGAACGCGACGTTTGATCTTGCTCAAGAGGTTTACGCGATGGCCGATAAGGCTCGTACAGATGAGAAACTCCGTGAGGCCAAGATCACTCGAGTTGATCTGATTCGCGAAGGCATGGGAATGCTGAATGATTTCCTGACAGCGTATCCGAATGACCCGGCAGCGGATCAAGCCGCGTTTTCGTATGCAACGGCACTGCTGGATCTGAAGCAGTACGATGCAGCGATCTCCGCGTGCGAGCGATTTGTTAGTCGCTACTTCGACAGCAACGATCTCGACAGCTTCTGGTACACGATCGGGTATTGTCACTTTGCGTCCGGCAATCATCAGCTGGCGTTGGACGTGTGCAAGAAAGTTGTCGACATGAAACGCAAAGACCCGCAAACCGGACGCATGGTCGACGCCGCAAATCGTAACCTCGCGATTTATATCCTTGGCCAGATCCATCATAGCCTCGGCGAGGCATCTAGCGCGATCGAGCACTACACCAGGATCTCGGACCAGTTCGCCGACGCCAAGGAAGCGATCGAATACTTTATGCGTCGAGACATTTCGCTGCCGGAAGTAACATCGATTCGACCCGGCGAGCAAGCATCCGTGACCCTGAAGTTTCGCAATGTCGCTGAATGTGAAACTCGCGTTTACAAAATCGATCTGATGAAATTCAGCTTGATGCACCGAAATCTTTCGGGCATCACGAATATCAATCTCGCAGGCATCAATCCACTGCATCAAGAGACGATAACGCTTGGCGATGGAAAAGACTATCGAGACCGCGAGCGTTCGCTGAACCTTCCCGTGAAAGATGAAGGCGCATACTTGGTCGTATGTCGCGGTGACGATCTGCACACCAGCGGATTGGTTTTGGTGACTCCGCTGCAAGTCGATGTGCAGGAAGATGCAACATCGGGCCGAGTTCGGACAACGGTCAAGAACGCCGCCGATTCGAAATATGCAGCCGACGTACACGTGAAGGTGATCGGAACATCCAATGACGATTTCATCGCAGGTGAAACCGATTTGAGAGGGCTATTTGTAGCCGACGGCATCCACGGGAAGACGACCGTGATCGCTCAAGCTGACGGAGGTCGCTACGCGTTTTATCGTGGCAAGACCCATCTGGGTGAAGTTGCGAATAACGCTCCTCAACAGTCCGCTGAAGCGAAGCAAGAGCAAACTCAGAAAAAGCAAAGTCGCGACGAGATGTTGCTAGAAAACATTCGCGGTCTCAACTACGACATTCAAAGAAGTAACTCGCTACGCCAACAAGATTTGTACTTCAACGGCAAAAGCGGCGTGACGGTCGAGTCAGTGAAGTAGGACGTGGCGTAAGCTTCCAGCTTGC
Organism: Planctomycetales bacterium; assembly: GCA_020426925.1. Lineage (GTDB taxonomy): Bacteria > Planctomycetota > Planctomycetia > Pirellulales > Pirellulaceae > JAGQPC01. The sequence goes on from JAGQPC010000439.1 coordinate 13,162, forward strand.
GATTTAGTACTTCAAGAGAAGCAGCACTCGCACGCCTGGCACACTGCCCACGCAAAGACTCTAAGTCGCAAAACGTAAAAAGGGAGTCGTCGTGGTCGAGCGAGTTGTTGTCGCAACCCCGTTTACTTTTTTCCTTTGCGTCTTGGCGGCCTTGCGTGGCCCTTTAGAAAACCAGAATGTCCCCTTAAAAGTTTTCGGTTACTGCTCCCCCCGGCAACGCTGAACGCGATTCTCGACTCGCTTGAATTCGGCGGCGACCTGATCTGAGCTGAGCTTCTTGTCGAAATGCGGTAAATCCTCGGCGGCGACTCCCATTAAGTGCAAAGCGACCAGCCACTCCAATCTATCGTCCGCTGAGTTGAGTAGCGTTCGCGGCGAGTCCACAATCAACGATTTGATTCGAGGTGCCGCTTTGGCTGCGTCAGGTCCTAGCCGCTTGAACGCCTCGCGAACTCCACGTAAAATCCGCCATCGAGCGCGCCAGGGCTTGGTCGACGCTTCGTCAATGAGCTCCATCAGCTTGGGTACGACGACGGGTCCTTGATCGGCAAGTCGCTCGATAAAGGGGGCCGCTTCGTTTACGGCGAAAGCCTGATTCCAAATCGTCCATTCGTCCGCCGTCGGCTCGGCGAAGGCGCCGGCACTTAAGCCGACGAGCGCCGCTGCGTACCAGGTTTTCGACTTCGAGTCGCTCGCAGTAAGAAAACGTTTGGACAATCCGTGACGTAGCGGAGTCAAATCGGTATTGGACGAAATCGCTTCTCGCAATCGTTCCGCCGGATCGGCGATACGGTCGTCAGCCAATATTTTCCCCATGACATCCAGTTGTTCTTCTGTAGCGTTGTATTGGAATTGAGCCAGCCACATGTGGGCGAGTAACAGCTCGGCGTCGGTTGCGTTTGGATTGCCGAGCATGTCTTGCACTGCGTCGTCCAGCTGGTCCGCGATCTGCGGTCGGATAGTCGGCCGAGGAATGTTGACGCATCGCAGCAGCTCAACCGCTCCGTCCAAATCGTAGCGTGGTGACTGGTTTGAAACCGTGGAACCGCCTACTGTGAACTTGCCCTGAGTGATGGTCTCCAGTGAATTGCCGACTTTGAAACTGAAATAAAAAAGTCGAGCAGGCACGAAATGTTTGACGACCGACTTTCTGACGACGGCGTTTCCATTTTGGTCTCGAACTTCCAGTCGGTCGACGCGAGGCTGCCGTTTGTCGCGTTGGCGTTCCAGCGAGATTGTCCAGTTAAATTGATCGTCCGGAATCGGATCGCAACGCCGTAACTCATCACCAGCGGCGATCCGCAACGCCCATTCGGCTTGCAGCGATCGCTCAGCCGCTTTCCGACTTTCGAATCCGACATTGCCACGGTCTGGCTCCGCGAGTGCAAACTTCTCAAGTATCAGCTGCGGTTTATGCGGAGTTACGAGTTTGCCAGCGTTGTTTGGCCCGCGTCGAAAAGTCGCTGAGCCATCTGTGGTGCGTCGAGTCACGCTGGTCACGCCTGGTGTATCGAGCAACGCCAAACAGAGGTAGTCGCAGTGGACTTCGCCTTCCGGTCTTCGCGGCTCCTCCCAGTCCAACAGCACATCACCGGCCAGCGATACTTTGTCTGCCGGCGCGATATCGGGACGAGCAGCTTGATTGTACCGAGACTGTTCGAACATCCGCCACGGCCACATTGCGACAGCGCTTAGTCCAACTGACAATCCGAACGCGATCGCCGTCGCTCCGCTTAAGTCACGTGGCAGCAACATCCTGATGAGACTGGTCGCTAACGAATAAACAAACACCGTCGGCACGGCCGTCAGTATCAGTCCCGGGATAATCAAGAGGACGTAACCGATCACAACCAGCGATGGCAGCGTCAGAAGCACACCTGTCATCAATCCCAAAACAACGATCACCCACTTCAGCATGTTGACCTCGGCCGACACAAGAATCCCAAACGCTCGCCCACGCAGCTCGTCAGGAAAGATACGTCACCGACTGAATCGACTTTGGTTGTCCGTCGTTGGTCAGCGTTCACGTTCCTTGCATAGCTCGGGTCGCGTGCAATGTGAGGGCTGTGACGGTGTAGGACTGGTTCGTGTCACCACAACGTGGCCTAGCTTCCGACAACATGCCCTCACAAGGCAAGCCGACGTTCTCAGCGGAAATCGAAGGCGACCGAGAACTAAAACGCTGTATAATCGGGTGCAGTCCAGCAGCGTGATTGCAACCGGAGAGGAGGAAGTTTTTCTGTGCCTAGCGTTCCCAGCATGAAAATGACGTTGGCCGAATTGGCACTGCAGCCTGTTTGTTTTTTAGTCTCGGCCGCATTGATCATCGCCGCGTCATTGCCGAATCAAGGATGTGAATATCATCGTTGGATGGCAGCGTTCAACGATGCGAAACGGTTACGCGCACTTGTCGCGAATCCCGTCGCCCATTGCAGAGGCGAGCCTCAGTGACGCAAACAGCTGGTTTTGTGGAACTCTCGACGCCGACCATCCGCTGTCAGGCTGGGAAGCCGATTACAGCTCCGTTGATCCCTGGGGGAATCCGTATGTTTGCGTGCAACGCGAGGAACACACGGACTGCTATTTGCTGCCGCGGCACGTTTATTCCAAGGGTCGAGACGGAATTTCTTCATCTGATGGCAACGACGCCGACGACCTAAGTAGCTGGAGCGATGACTCAATGCGCTACTACGTAAATGAACTCAACGCAGAAGCAAGGCTGCAGCTGTTTTTGAAAAGTGTCTTGATTCTGCCGTTCGTATTTCCTTGCTGCGTGTACGAGCTACCCGAAAACTAAGACTGCCGTCTACTGGCCTCGCAGGCCGGCTGATGACTTTGGACTGTTCCGACAGGCATCTCAGTTGAACGGGATTACATATTCGATCCCAAATCCCCAACCGCTTTTGAACCGATCCGGCGCGAAAGTCGTATATCGGTACTCGGCCACAGCGTGCCACTGATCGAAAAGTTTCAGGCCGATTTGATTCTCTGTGACCCACGTCGAAGTGATCCCTTGATCGATGTTGTGATCGAGGAAGCCTCCGATATAGATTCGCTTGTCCCAAAAATCTCGCCTGTATGCGTATTCCATTTGCCAGCCTGTGCCATCGGTTTCCAGCACGTGAAAACTGATGGCGAGCTGCGTTTTCAGAACGTCTTTCGTCAACTGACCAAGACGGCCCGGCATATCCTGAATACGCGCGCGAACGCCTAACCGCAAGACGCTTTGCGAGAAAGTGCCATCGGCTAGTTGCGCTGTCCAATCGAACGGTGCGAGTAGCGTCGAGTCTTTCCAGATGGGCCGACGAAGATTGATTTCGGTATAAAACGCATTCCAGTCCGTTGACGAGGATCCGAATGGACTAAACGCATTGAGAAACTGAAAGTATTCGAAATCGCTCGGGAGTTTTGCTCCTGCGTTGAATGTGAAGACTGTGAACTCTCTCGTGTCCCAGTAGTAGTTCAGATCAAAGAAGCCAGTGAATCGAAACGGAGCGTCGTCGTTGCGAGCCGCGTCCGAAATCGCTTCGCACTCGCAAGAATAAGTCGGCGTGTCGTCTAACGAGTTGGACGGAGAACCGTCTGTCGCTGGTGCAAATCCCAGATGCAGCGTTTCAACATGACTTGGCCGAGTTGGCGTAGTTTCCGCAATTGTGGAAATTCGGTTTTCCGCGAACGTGTGTGAACAGTGGACCAGCAGTCCGGCACCGACAATAATCCATTTGGATGATTTGGAAGTCATGGTTTTATCCGCCCCAGAAAACCGTGTTCTATTCGGTATCGTCACCAGACGCGGAACTACGGAAATCCGATTGTATTTTGCGAAACGACCGACAATACGGGAAAAGATGAACGGCCGAATTAGAAGCTATCCTCCAGGTGACCAATCGCAAATCTATAGTTTCGCTGTAGGAGGTCTTTCGAGAACGTCGGCATGCCGAAATCGTGTTTCAAAAATGTTGGTTTATCATTGATCGCCGGTTTGGTCACCGCGATGGTCTTGTCGTTTGGTGCATGGACGTTGGACAAGCAGGTGAATCTGCGACACCTTCAAGAAACGCGAAATTTAACACTCAAGGATCTGAGTGCGTTGCGAGCTAAGGCCGAAAGCCTGTTGAACAAGCGATTGTATGTGACGCTCGGTCTGAAAGCGTACGTGGCTTGCAATCCAGATCTTTCTTCGGCCGAATTTGCCGTGTTAGCAAAGACGTTACGCGCTGAGGTCGATGGTATTCGCAGTTTGACGCTGATTAAGGACAATGTGATCAGCGACGTTTATCCTCGCGAGGGAAACGAACGGGCGATTGGGCTGCAGCTTCTGGACGATCCTATGCAACGCGGTTCGGCCTTGCGAGCGATTGAGACGGGCCGATCTTGGTTGGCGGGCCCGGTCTCGTTGGTGCAAGGCGGCGAAGCCTTCATTCATCGCTCTCCCGTATTTGTCGCCGGTGACCAAGAACATCGATACTGGGGATTGGTCTCGATATTGATCGACAAAGACTCGTTGATGAACGATATCTTAAAAGACGCACCCCAGGAAATGGAGCTCGCGATTCGAGGTGTCGATGCGCTCGGCAGTCAAGGCGGTTATTTTGAAGGTCAAAAATCAATCGCAGCCAAGGATCCACTGTGCCTGAGTGTTGCCTTGCCAACCGGTGAATGGCAAGTCATGGGAGTCCCAAAAAATGGCTGGGCCGAGCGGTCTCCCAATTCTGACGTGATTCGTTTAATTGGCGGAGTTGTTTCGTTCATCTGTGGCACGCTGGTTTTCCTCTTAGTGCAGTTGTTTATTGGCAGTCGCGATGCAAGTCTCGCAGCAGCTGCGGCCTCTCGATCGAAGTCGGAATTCCTGGCGAACATGAGTCATGAGATTCGGACACCACTGACCGGGATTCTGGGATTCACGGACCTGTTGTTGTGCGGGATGAACGAACCACGGGAAACCATCCGTGAACATCTGCAAACCATTCAACGCAGCGGTCGCCACCTGCTGAACCTGATCAACGACATCCTGGACCTGTCCAGAATTGAAGCCGGGCAGCTGCAGATCGACAGTGTGATGTGCAGTCCGCATCTGACGATTCGCGAAATTGTCGACGTGATGCGTCCGGTGGCCACGGAGAAGAATCTGGATTTCGGCTTCCTCTGGACCACCAGTGTCCCGATTTATGTCCAGACCGACGCCTACCGTTTGAAACAGATTCTGCTGAATCTGATTGGCAATGCAGTGAAGTTCACGGACCGCGGCACTGTGACCGTGGAGGCAGCGCTGGAATATGTCGATACGGAAACCAGCCTGCGCCGGTTGCGAATCCTTGTCAGGGACACGGGCATCGGCATCTCTGCTGAAAAACTCAGTCAGGTCTTCGATCCGTTTGTCCAGGCAGATAATTCGGTCACGCGGCGATTTGGTGGCACGGGACTGGGACTTGCAATCACGCGGCGCATCGCCGAACAACTGGGCGGCACACTGATCGTGGAAAGTACTCCCGGGCAGGGCAGCACCTTCTGTCTTAACCTGCCGGTCGGTGAATTGGATGACTGCGAATTGTTGCGGCCGGACGTGGCTGATGCACTGATTCAGCCACTCTCAGTGCCCAGCGTGCAGGAGCCAACCCGGGATCTGCGTGCGATGCGGGTCCTGCTGGTCGAGGATAGTGAGACCAATCGGCGCTACGTGGGACTGGTGCTGCAGCGCGCGGGGGCCTTCGTCACGATGGCGGAGAATGGGAAAGCCGGGGTGGATCTGGCGTTGGCACAACCATTCGATACCATTGTGATGGATATGCAGATGCCGGTCATGGATGGGTA
>JAGQPC010000440.1 GCA_020426925.1 Planctomycetales bacterium
TTTCTTAAGCCTGACAAAGCACTAGTCTTCTGATTTCTCTGCCGACTCGGTTTCTTCTTCATTCGAATCTTGCACTTCGTTCGCGTCGGACTCTGGTGCTTCTTCGTCCTGCACGTCTGAAGCAGCGTTCGATTCGCCACCGCCACTTTCCGGCGTGTCATCAGTGCTGAAGGCAGGTTTTTCGCTCTTCTTAGTGACACGATCGTTCTCACCAACGAACTCCAACAGAGCTCGAGCACCCGCATCGCCTAGTCGAGGCGTTGCGAGCTTTAGAATGCGAGTGTAACCACCGTTGCGATCTTCAAACCGAGGTGCGACTTCGTCAAACAGAACCTTTACGGCTTGCTTGTCACCTAACAACTGCAGGGCCCTTCGACGAGCTGCAACAGCAGGAGCAATTGCCGCATTCCATTTCTGCCATTGCTCACTGGATCTCCAAGACTTCCACTGGTCAGTTCCGCGTTCGGCGTCTGTCGAGAATTCTTCCGCCGCCCGCGTATACTGGAGTGAATTGCGCGCGATTGTGACGCACTTTTCGACCAACGGGCGAACTTCTTTCGCCTTCGGCAATGTGGTTTCGATCCGCCCTTTAACTTTGGGCGCATTGTCGTCAAATTCTGCGTCTCGTTCCGTGAGGAACAAAGCACTAGCCAAATTGCGCAAGAGAGCACGCCGATGACTGGAACTTCGACCTAAACGACGACCTTTTTTTCGATGTCGCATGATTCACCAATAAATCTTTTCTATAACCAGCGTCGCCGGAAATCTACATTACTTCTCGTGGAGCCGATGCGACTCTCATTCCCAAGTGCAAGCCCATCTCACTTAGCTTGCCCTGAACTTCATTCAACGTCGTGTCCCCGAGATTGCGGAACTCGAGCAGATGATCTTCGGTCAGGACAACCAAATCACGCACTGTTTGGATCCCTTCCGACTCCAAACAATTGCTGGCTCGGACCGATAACTTCAAATCGGCCAACGTCATGCTCAGCTTTGATTCCAACACTGCATCAACGCCAGCCTGGCCTCGGTTCGGCGAGTGCACTTTTGGACCCAGGTCCGTGTACTGCACAAACGGATTCAAATGCTTACGGAGGATCTTGGACGATTCAACCAACGCCAATTCTGGTCCGATCGAACCGTTGGTCCAAATGTCCAAAGTCAGCCGGTCATAGTTCGTCTTCTGACCGACCCGAGTTTCTTCAACGTCGTATCGAACGCGAGTAATTGGACTGAACAACGCGTCAATCGGTAGCACACCAATTTCGTGTTCGCCAGCGCTATGTTCCGTCGCCGGAACGTAACCTCTACCGTTTTCGACCACCATTTCGACAAAAAATGGTACGTTGTCGGTAAGCGTTGCGATTACCAGGTCCTTGTTGATGATTTCAACGTCGGCGTCGGCGTGGATATCCGCGCCCGTAACCGGTCCGGCAGTTGACTTTTCCACAGTGATCACGCGTGTTTCCGGCGTGTATTTTTTTACTACCAAAGACTTGACGTTTAGGATCAAGTCCGTGACGTCTTCCAAGACACCGGGGATCGAAGTGAACTCGTGTTGCGCTCCGCGAATTTTGATCTGCGTTACCGCACTACCTTCGATACTGGACAGGAGAATCCTGCGGAGGCTGTTTCCAACCGTTGCACCGAATCCCCGCTCAAAAGGCTCAGCATGAAAACGTCCGTACGTTGGCGTTAGCGTATCCGTATCGCAATTGACAGCACTTGGCAGTTCAAGACCTCGCCATCGAATATGCATGGCACTCTCCTGTTCAGAAATATCTTAGACGCATGCTCAAACTAGACCGCAAACGCGATTAAACGCGTCGCTTTTTCCGGGGTCGGCATCCGTTATGCGGAATCGGGGTACAGTCTTCCAACGACTTTACGTTCAGCCCTGCGGCTTGCAACGCAGTAATCGCGCTTTCCCGCCCGGAACCGGGCCCTTTGACTCGAACTTCAACTTCTTTCATACCGAACTTCAGGGCCTTTTCGGCTGCTTGCTGAGCTGCACACTGACCGGCGAACGGCGTACTCTTTCGACTGCCTTTGAAGCCGGAAGTACCAGCGCTCGCCCAGCAGAGGGTGTCGCCTTTGGTGTCGGTAATCGTTACCGAGGTGTTGTTGAAGGTTGCCTTAATATGGCAGATTCCAACAGTGACGTTGCGACGTGTACGCCGCTTTTTAGCTGTCTTTGCCACGCGAAACTATCTCCCAATCGCGATGCATCCGCATCACTTTGATTAACGTAGATCTTTAACGCCCTTCTTGCCCGCAACGGTCTTCTTAGGACCTTTTCGCGTTCGAGCGTTTGTTTTGGTTCGTTGCCCGCGAACTGGTAGCCCGCGACGATGGCGTATTCCGCGATAACACCCAATGTCGCGGAGACGCGTAATGTTTTGTGAAAGCTGGCGACGCAACGGTCCTTCAACCGTGTAGTCACGCTCCAATAGTGCTGCAAGTCGACCTAATTCGTCTTCTGCAAGTTCCCGAGCTCGCTTGGTCGGGTCCACTCCAGCTTTGTGACACAGTTCCCGTGCAGTCTTTGGGCCAACGCCGTACAGGTAGGTCAGCGAAACTCCTGTCGGCCGATCGTTCGGAATATCAACACCAAGAATACGAGGCATTTCTTATGGCTCCCTTTAGCCCTGTCGCTGCTTGTGACGTGGGTTACTGCAAACCACGTAGATACGCCCTTTTCGGCGTACAACTTTGCAGTTTTCACAGATCCGCTTGACGCTTGCCCGGACTTTCATTATTCGATTTGCACTCTTACTAGCTAATACAAGTAAATTCGAAGCACGTCAGTATATCGGTTTCTCTGACTTCTCAACAAGGCCCATTCCTTAACTTCCAAGCCATGTGTCGATTTCAGTTCCGGGAGCAGCCGTTAGCCGCATGGGCCCGTCAGCGGTCAAAGCCACCGTGTGCTCAAAATGGACGCTAAGAGACGAATCTGCAGTCACAACCGTCCAGCCGTCTCCTCCGTCTTTAACGGTCGAAGCACCTGCGTTAATCATCGGTTCGATAGCCAAAACAAGCCCAGGCCTGAGGGGGAAGTCTTCTATCAACGTCTTTTCACTGACAAAATTCGGCACTTGCGGCGGCTCATGCATCTCCCGCCCAACACCATGCCCAACCAGACTTTCCACAACCGAACATCCGCGCGAGTTAGCATACTCCGAAATTGCCGCTGCGACCTGGCTCCACATTTCTGAATTCCCGAAACATGAAATCGCTGTATCCAAGGCACCTTCACCGACTTCCAGCATTTCCCGAGCGGGCTTGGCTACTTCGCCGACAGCGTATGTCCACGCAGAATCTCCGCACCAACCGTCGATCCGACATCCAGTGTCCACACTGACAATGTCACCTTCAGCAAGCTGTCGATTGGAAGGGATTCCATGAACGACTTCATCATTCAACGATATACAAGTGACTGCCGGAAATGGATTCTTTTTCCCTGGATAACCTTTGAAAAGGGGTTCCGCACCGTGCAACTCAAAAAAACTTTCGACGTCCTTATCGATCTGTCGCGTTGCGATACCTGGTTCGATAAGCCGCTTTACGATCTGATGAGCTTCCCAAACCAGCAGCCCGGCTCTTCGCATCTTCGAAATCTCGCGACGCGAACGTAGATTCAGCACAATACTACCTCTTACCCGCCAAATCGATCGCTTCTCTCACTCGATCAAGAACTCGCACATGAACCTCTTCCGGCTTGCCGATCCCGTTGATTTCGGCGAGCAAACCACAATTGCGATAGAACTCCACGATCGGGGCCGTTTGCCTGTCAAAAATCTCCAATCGACGTTCGATGGTCGCCGGACTATCGTCTGAACGACTTTCGATTCTGGCGCGCGCACTGAGCCTGCTAAGAACTTCCTCGCGATCTGCCAACAGCTGCACGACAATCAGCAATTCCTGCTGGCGTTTTCTGAGCAACTGATCCAGCGCCTCCGCCTGCACTAACGTACGCGGGAAGCCGTCTAACAAGCAGCCATGTTTCCGACCGATCGCCTGCTCATCAATCAATTTGACCATGATGTCGTCAGGAACTAACCGGCCATCGTCGATGTACTGAGCCGCCTTTTTTCCCAGTTCATTTTCGTCCTGAATTGCCTGGCGAAGAACCTCGCCGGTGGAAAGATGCAGTAAGTCTAACTTCTGCGCCAGCAAACGACACTGGGTCCCTTTACCGACACCAGGAGGACCAACGAAGACGATGAACATGTTGGTCTCCGTGCAAAACCTTCGCTTCAATCGCTAGTCAGCTACTTGGTCTCAAGCAAACCCGGGTAATTCCTCATGACCAGATGGCTGTCGATCTTTTGAACAAGATCGAAAGCAACACTTACAGCAATCAGCAAACCGGTGCCACCATAAAAGCTGGCAACTGCAAAGCTAACGCCCAGCGAATTGGAAATCATCGACGGAATGATTGCGACTAACGCCAGGAACCCAGCTCCTACGTACGTGATTCGCGTCATCACTTTCTCGAGATAATCGGCGGTTCGTTTACCGGGACGATAGCCAGGAATGAACGTGCCATGATTCTTCAGATTGTCGGCAACGTCCTTCGGATTAAATGTAATTGCTGTCCAGAAGAAGCAAAAGAAATAAATCAACACGACATACATCAGGTTGTAAATAAAGTGACCTCCGCCACCAAAGACTTGGGCCAAAGGCCCAAAGAATTCCAGATGGCCAGCCAGCCACGAAAACAGAATGGACGGAAACATCAACAAGCTGCTTGCAAAGATGATTGGCATAACGCCCGACTGGTTGATCTTAAGCGGAAGGTACTGCCGCGTTCCACCGTAAACTCGACGACCACGAACGTGCTTGGCACTTTGAGTTGGAATCCTGCGCTGCCCAGCGGTAATGAACACGACACCGACGACCACAGCTAAAAACAGACAAACCAAAACCACAATGTGTTCGATACCGTGTTTTCCACCCTGGAACCCGGTCAACTCTTTTACCGAGTTACTCCAGAGGTCGATGGCCGCACCAGGCATTTGTGCGATGATTCCCGCCATGATCAACAAACTGATGCCGTTACCGATACCGTATTCATCGATTTGCTCACCAAGCCACATCAGGAATATGGTGCCGCACGTCATTGTCAAGACAGCAGATATCTGCCATCCAAAGTGAAGCTCACCAGCCCCCCCGACAAAGTTCGGATTTACCAAGGGCGCGATCCCGGTCGCTGGATCTTTACTCATGACGTAGTACTGGACATAAAACCAGGACTGCACCAAGCACAGTATGACCGTGGCGTAACGGGTGTATTCGTTGATTTTCTTTCGGCCCGACTCGCCTTCCTTCTGAAGCTCTTCAATCGGCTTCCAGACGCTGCCGAGCAACTGAAAAATAATCGAGGCAGAAATATAGGGCATAATGCCCAAGCCAAAAATTGTTGCCTTGGATAGATCACTGGCGCTAAAGACAGCGGCTGCCTGCACCATTTTCCCGAATCCACCTGCCTGACTGGATAAATCTCCAATGTTCGACTGGTTGATCATTGGAAGAGAAATCCAGAATCCAATTCTGTAAATTGCAAGCAGACCGAGCGTCAGCAGAATCTTCTGCCGAAGCTCGGGAATCGAAAACATGACTCTCAGCTTCTCAAGCATGGTATTGGCCTCTACCTATTAAGACGCATCCTTCGCCTTATCCCGTTTCTTTTCTTCCACGGGTTTTGGTCCGGCAAGTCGAATGACCTCGCCCCCGGCCTTTTCGATCTTTTCAACGGCTGATGCGCTAAATCGGTGAGCACTCACTTTGAATTTCTTGGTGATTTCACCGTCCCCAAGAATCTTCAGCTCATCAAACCGCCGTCCTAGCAACGGAGTACTTCGAATTGCCTCAGGCGTGATTTCCGCTCCAGCTTCGAACACTCTGTCCAGATCGCTTACGTTAACAATGGCCACTTCCTTGGCCCATTTATTGTTGAATCCACGCTTCGGGACGCGACGCACCAATGGCATCGCACCACCTTGGAACGTCGGCTTCCGCGAGTATCCACCACGAGACCCCTGGCCTTTATGTCCGCGCGCCGACGTTTTTCCGTGACCAGACCCGATGCCTCGACCGACTCGTCGCCGCTTTTTGTATTTCGTTATGCCACGATGGACATCATTCAGCATCATGATAGCGGTACTCCTCGAAGCCGCTCGACATCATCTTTTGTTCTCAGTTTCGACAGAGCGTCAAAGGTGGCCTTAACCAGCAACACTGGGTTATTCGACCCAAAACTCTTCGTCAAAATGTCTTTGATACCGCACGCTTCACACACCGATCGAACAGCAGCTCCAGCGATGACACCGGTACCGGGACCGGCAGGCACTAGCAGGACTTTTGCAGCTCCAAACTGGCCGCGTATGGTGTGTGGGATTGATCCTTCAACGATCGGTACTTCGGCCATGCTGCGGGTTGCCTGCTTCACGGCCTTTTCCACGCTAGGTGGGACTTCGTTTGCTTTTCCGTAGCCCCAACCCGCTTTGCCATTTTCGTCGCCGACAACGACCATCGCGGCAAAGCTAAATCTTCGGCCGCCTTTGACGACCGCAGCACATCGCTTGATCTTGACGA
>JAGQPC010000441.1 GCA_020426925.1 Planctomycetales bacterium
AGTCGGGCTGCAAGGCCAGGCGCCCAATATTCGCCGCGTGGGAGAATTCTGCCACTCTCGAAAAATGTACGAACAAGCCATCCTTTTTTTCGATCACGATATAAAGACAACAACCACCACGCCCAGCGTCTCTCGAACATATGCTTCGCGCGGTGCATCGCGAGCGAAATTGCAAGAGTACGAAATTGCCTTGGCCGACTTCACTTCTTCCATTGAAATCAACGCCTGGGATTGCGAACACCATTTGACTCGAATGACACCGATCATGCTTCGCGAAAGCCCCCCGGAATTCCAACAAGCGTTTCTCAAATTAGCGGATCAAGCGATCGAAGTGACAGAGGGTGAAGCAGTCAGTTACGTTGCGCGGGCCTACGTTCACCGGTCTTTGCAGCGTCCAGAAATGGCACGCGTCGACCTTACCAAAGCCCTTGCAATCGAGCCCAATTATAAGGTTCTCTGGTCCTTGCGACCGCTGATTCGCGAAATCCAGTCCGAATCATCTTCTGATTAGCGCCGCATTTCTTAACGTTGCCAGCACAGGCAATTCCCAGTGGCCAAAAAAAGCGACTTTTTTGGCACAGCTCGCGACGGAACGTGCATACGTTGCTTGAGCGTCGATTTTCGCGAGTTCGCGTCCAGTCGCCAATTGAGTTCCGCACAAAATGAATCCGCAGTCCAAAGAAAGTCCCACAATGTCATATGCATCTTTTTTTCCGCGATTGAAACCCACATACAAGCGGCACGTTCGGAAAAGTAATCTTCTTCGCGGGGAGTCGCTAGAGCGACGAGAACTGCTGACGGTTACCTATAATCTGAACGAGGCGTTCGTAGCGCACGAAATGGATGCGTCGGAATCAGACTCGTCATTCGGACTCTTTAGCGCCGGTCATTTTGACGAAGCGATGCCGGGTGGCTTTACACCGTTCACGACAGCAGAACACACCAACAACTGGGCGAGCGATCCAAAGCTCCAAGGCTGGTACGTTGCGAACAACGTGATCGTTCCTGCTGTCGTTGTTAACACCGATACGGTCAATCCGGTGACAACATTTTTCGGCGCCACGCTCGATCCTTCGCAGATCTTGATGCATTCCGGCGGAATTAGTAGCAACGGCTTTGTGGCTCCCCTTCATGATGCCATCATTCGATTTACTGCGCCATCAGCCGGCGACTACACAGTGGATGGCGACTGGGAATCTCTGCACCCCGGTGTTACGAGAAACTTGGTGCTCCATAACGGCGCGACGCTGTTTTCCTCAGTCAACGATAATTCAAACTTCAGCCTATCCGTCACTTTGGCAGACGGCGACACGATTGATTTTGTCGTTAACGACTACAACGGTATCGGCGGTGACTCGACCGGATTGCGAGCCGTGATCACAGCGCCGAATCCCAACGAACCGCCAGTGATCGCAAACCAAAGCTTCGATATCGACGAGAATCTTGCTGCTGTAGGAACGATTGCAGCTACAGGCGACACACTTACCTACACGATCACCGGCGGTGCGGATTCAGCCATGTTTCAGATAACTGGCGACAATCAGCTGTCGTTCATCGCCCCGCCCGACCATGAGAATCCTGGCGATGACGGCGGCAACAACGTTTATGACCTAACGATTACGGTAGTGGACAATAACGGCGCAGCGGCTTCGGCGGATCTGGACGTTACCGTCAATAACATCACTGCCTCGATCACCGGTACGGTGTTCGTCGACGCGGACGGCGATGGACTGTTCGACGGCGGTACGGAAACCGCAATTGATGGAGTCACCGTCGAGCTTCTCGACAGTGCACTGATGGTCATCGACAACGATGTCACTTCGATGGGTGGAGTCTACGCCTTTGAAGTTGATGACGAGCTCGCCACCTACCGCCTCCGCGAGTCTCAGCCGACCGGCGTGGACGACGGGGCGGCCATCGTCGGTGACGCGGATGGAAATGGCACGACCGGCGAGCCTATAGACGGTAGCATCATTTCGTCGAACGAGATGCAGTTGACCCTGACCGGCGTCGACGCCGCGGACTACGACTTTACAGAAGTCGGTCAAGCGGTTCAGGCCGGAGACACGGCAACAATTGGCTTCTGGCAGAATAAGAATGGGCAGGCGCTCATCGAACAAGGTGGCTCGAACTTGGCAAACTGGTTGACCGATAATTTCGGCAACGTTTTCGCCAACACGTTTACGGGAGGCGATGGTGAGGATGTGGCTCGCTTTTACAAGGACGAATTTTTCAAGAAGAAGCTGAAAGGTACTTCGAAAGTCGACGCTCAATTCATGGCCACGGCTTTGGCGACGTACTTCACCAGCAGCAACTTATCCGGTGGCAACGTGGCTGCCAGCTACGGCTTCAACGTCACGGAAACAGGCATTGGAACGAACGTGGTGAATGTCGGTGAAAGTGGCGAGGCTTTCGGAGTGGACAACAACACCAACATGACCATCATGTCCAAGCTCGTTGCCACGAACAACAGCACAGATACCGACGGCACGATGAACAATGATGCCGACGGCTACAGCCACATCTACGACGCCAACGGCGACGGCATTCTAGATTTCGCCGAGAACACCTTGCGGGGGACGAAGAATGTTGCCAAAGCAGGCCTAGCGAAAGTAGGTCGACACGATATGTTAAGCCCAAACTAGCAATCATCGGCGGCCGCTATCAGCTTCATCAATCCACACTCCTGGCTTCACCACGGTTCACAGGCCAGAGGAAAGACATGCCTATCCTCTGCGGCGGGACATCAAAAGAAGCGGCTCACCCGATTATGAAAGTCGCATCGGTCTTGCTATCGCGACGAGACCGAACCGACTTCGGTCGGAGAGCCAACTTCAGCGGATGTGATACCGCCGGTGCATTCGTGTAAGATCTACGAAGCGGAAGTGTGTCAAACTTCAGCGAATTCAGTCATTTCTCAATTGAAGCCGGATGATGTGGCCTCTGTTTCGGAGAGATTTGGCTGAGGTTCAGCGGTCTCAGCGGAACCGTCACACCGCCGGTGCGTTTGGGTGCCACCCTGCCGTGAGCCCATCGAAATCCGAACCCTTTTTCGATTTCGGCTCGTTCACATGTTCTTGCTGCCCACAGTTTGTGCAGTAACTGCGTCATTTGTGAGAAGCCTTGCAACCATCGCGGTAGTTTACTGCTGCGTTCTGGTTCTTCTTCTGCCACTTTGCGCTGGCTCACTCTATCGTGCGTGCCGTGGAGACGCTCTCACGGCAAAGACCGCAATACGAACCAGCGTGACAGTTCTTTTTATATTTCTGTTCGCGATGACGCGCGCTGAAATTCGCGAGTTCTATCCACTTTCTTTTTGGGCCATCCCGCCTGCGCTAATTCTTGCCGCGTCATACATCGAACAAATGAAACGCAACAGAGGAGCGATTCTTTCCACAAGTGCGACAACACGACGTCTTGAACTATTGATGTCACGCGAGTCGGAAGTGACCTGAAAAAGACTCGAGTCACCGTGCCCAGTCGTTTACGTTAAGCGTTTCCGCGTCCTCCGTTGCGTTGTGGGGACGCACGTTGTCTACAATCGTTTGAATGCCGTTTTCAATTTGATGCCTTAACTCGCTCTCGTGCCCAATCAGATTTACGCCCGAAACGAATAGCGACACCAAGAGCGAGGCCGCCACCCAAACCATTCCTTTAGAATTTGATTGCGACGAATCTCGTCGGCGTCGAGTCCGTTGCACTCGTTCCTGAGCCTGCGATTCGGATTCCAGGTATCGTCGAACGCGAAAATAATCGCTAATCGAGGCGAACTCACATCCGAACTTCGAATCGCCATGGTTCCAGACTATGTGCACTGGAATGCAAGGGCCTGCTTCATCTTCAGCGCCGAACTGCAACATCATCCGGTCGCAGGTTTGGTCGACAGGTTCCTTCGTTGTGACAGAGCAACCACCGACAGAGTAGTCAACGATGGTGGCGCCGACTAACTTCGTGCTCAACTCCCATTTCGCTGTCACTTGACATGCCGTCGGTAATCGAGCGCCGTCGCGTCGGTCCAATATTTCTTTATTCGCCATTTCCTCCAGAGAGCTCTGCGGAAGTGCCGAATCAAGTGAACAGCCAACCCACCAACTATCGCAGTCTTTAAACTGAGTCCATCGTACTATGCCGTCTCTCATGAGATCGACACCGATCTCTGGAACGCAGAAGTGAATCGTAACTTCCGTGCCCTGAGCAGGCGCGTAATCTAGTGCCAGCCGCATACCTGTCGATGAAAGGTCGACCACGGTTCCACTCATCAAGGGCGATTCGTGATCCGGGTTTCGTATCGCAACACGTGCGACCGTCGCAACTGGTTTCCGCACGATAAAGCGCGGCTCATGCCGTGCAAACTGTATGGTCTCTTCATCATTCATGGCGTAGAACCGGAAGTGTCAGATCGCGAGTCACATATCAACTCTACGTTTTGCCTGCCTCGGCCGTCGGCTCTTGGGTGATCGCCCCGTGCGATTTATATGGAAAGATCCGTCATTTCGGTCTGATTGGAGGCCTTTTCTCGACAGCTAATCGAGTGACTTCGTTATTGCAGATAGCGCGCAGCCGAAGCGGGCTTCGGACAACCGAACCGTTTTAGAAATTTGGGTCTACTCAGAATGCCGCGGTCGGGGCGACACTTTCAGAGCAAGAACGGTTTTGCTAAAAAAACCACGGCCGGGCTTGTGACAAGCCTTCACAAACTAGCCACGTTGCTTTGGCCTCGCCGACTGCTGCTCGCTCGCCGAAATCCAGCGACAAACGGCCACAAGAACACAATCGAAAACGAAGGTTCCGGGACTGGGCGGGCCGTGTCTACAACATAACCTCCGTCTTGGAATGCGAACACAAGATCGCGAGATGTGAACTCACCGTCCGCGTTCCAGTCGCCCGTTGCCCAAACTGAGTTACCTTGAATTTCGTCTTCATATTCAGCTGCGACAAAGACCTGTACCAAATCGCGCGAATCGAATTGCATGTCGAGATTCGCATCGCCGAACACCGTTTTCGCGAAGTCGTGTATCAACCTTCTGTGATCGCTAACGTCAACCTGACCATCGCTATCGAGGTCGAAGGCGGC
The DNA here is from genome assembly GCA_020426925.1 of Planctomycetales bacterium. Classification (GTDB taxonomy): domain Bacteria; phylum Planctomycetota; class Planctomycetia; order Pirellulales; family Pirellulaceae; genus JAGQPC01. Next base: position 5,075 of record JAGQPC010000441.1, read on the forward strand.
GGCAACACCGGTTCCATCTCTAGCTGCTTGAGCAAATGCGTCGATATCGTAGGTGTCGACAATTCCGTTGGCATTGACGTCGACACGTGCTACGGCGTCGCTGCGAACAATTTTGAAGAGCCCAGGACCAGAATCATCTACGCCGTGAAAAAAATACGCACCGTTGGCATATACTCCACCAGAATTTGTAAAACGGGTAACCGTTCACGGAATTTGCGCGTACGTTTATCGTGTTGCGTTGCTTTTGGGTCGAATCTGACAGTGAAGCGATTAGCGGGGCGATCAGGATGAGTCTTGGGTCGCGATCAACGAAGGAAACGGGTTGGACGAGAAGTGTGCAATGACCGCGTCGGTGAGATAGTCGAAGACTGATCGACTTTGTTGTTCGCATGTGGTGATTGCGGTCCAAATTCGTTCGCACCAACTTCGGCCGTTCTCGCTGCGAGTGCCTTGAG
>JAGQPC010000442.1 GCA_020426925.1 Planctomycetales bacterium
AATAGCCTGCCGCACACTTGCGAGGAGCTCCTTCGTAACTTGTGTAAGCTGGTGATTGGTTCCCAGCGTCACCTCCTGTGTGTCGAGTGCCTGCTCAAGCAATTTGGCTGCGTCATGTTCGGCCCCCAAACTGCTTAAGGCGAAGCTCAGCCGGACCTTCATCGATGCAACGTCTTCCGGGGCACCGACCGAGTCTCCCGTGAGTCGATTCCCGACTTGAATCAAGCAGTCGGTCAGTATCGTTTCCAACGGGCGGTCCTTTTCGACGATCGATTGAAGGTCGAGGCTATCGAACATGAAACGCAGGATGTCATTGCCTTTTTCCAGTTGTGCCAGACGTGCTTGGGCGATGTCCCGCTCTTTGATGACCATCTGACGGCTGATCAGCAAAGTGCTGGTTACCAGCGCCAACATAGCAGCCATCGTTGCGACCAAGCTACGGTTTCGCTTCACAAACTTGCAAATTCGATAGCCAGCAGTTGGCGGTCGGGCTTCAACGGTTTCGTCATTGAGAAAGCGTGAGATGTCTTGTCCAAAGTCATTAGCTGTCGCATATCTCCGATTGCGATCTTTTTCGATCGCCTTCATCACGATCCAATCCAAATCCCCGCGCAGAATCTGCTGGAGTTTTGCCGGCGCAATGTTGCGGCGTTTGCTTATGTCAGCGACGGCAGCGCCAGAATTGCTGAGACGTGAGCTGGGACGAGGAGGCTCGTCTTCCTTGATTAGTTTTAGAACCTGGAGAAAAGCCTGCAGCTTGATTGTCTCGCGAGACAGCGGCGTGCTGCCCGTTAGCAACTCGTACAACATGACACCAAGCGAGTAAATGTCCGTACGAGTGTCCACGTCTATCGCTGACATATCTGCCTGTTCCGGACTCATGTACTGAAGAGTTCCCAATAGCTGGCCGAATTCCGTGTAGATTGTCTTGTCCGACAATTTCGTCTGATGCTGGAGTGCTTTTGCTAGGCCGAAATCGATGACTTTTGGGACCGGCTCGCCGTCGGCGATCGTCACGAGGACGTTCGATGGCTTGAGGTCACGGTGGATGATTCCCTTTTGATGAGCATGCTGGACTGCATTGCAGACGGGAATAAACAATTGCAACCTTTCGACGAGAGACAATTTGTGGTCGTCGCAGTAGTCCGTAATTGGTACGCCTTGAACGAGTTCCATTGAGAAATACGGTCTGCCATCGTCGCTCATTCCTGCGTCGATTACTTTTGCAATGTTTTGATGGTCCATCATCGCCAACGCCTGTCGCTCAGCTTCGAACCGTTTCATCACATCGGTTGAATCCAATCCCGGTTTGATGACTTTTACCGCAACTCGGCGATGGATCGGTTGTTCCTGAACTGCGAGCCAAACGGCTCCCATTCCGCCCGAGCCGATCAGCTGCAATAGCTTGTAGTTTCCAAGCTTCGTACCTGCCCCAAGCAAATTCGATTCCTGCGTTGATCCCGCAAATAATGTTTCTCGCTCTGCATTTTCAGATGTGTCACGCACGTGTTCAGCATGCTGTTGGCGCTGTTCAGCAATTTCTCGGTGCAACTGTAGCTGCTCCGCCAACTCCGGCATAAGATCGGGATACTGGGATATCAATTCGTCATCGGCGACGTCTTCACCAGCAATCCGTCGCTGTAAATGACTGCAAAGAACATCTTCGATGTGAATCGCTCGAGCATTGCGTTCGGATTCGAATTCATCGGCTGCATTCATTGACAAAGTCCCAAATGTATAGGCTTCGCTAGCTAGGTCGCCATCAAACGAACAAGTTAGTATTGACTAATGTAGCAAACGATCTGCAGGTACGCGTAGTCAGCGACAGGCCTGTGGTGGCTCGTATCTGTGATGAGATGCATTCAGTAGACAATCCTAAATCGTTTTGTACTACGATGGCCATGCACGCAGCGAGTGATCTTGGAGGAATCTTCGATACACCCAGTGCCGGCCACGCCGGACGACTACCCAGACAAGAGAACCGGAAGGTCTCAACTCATTACCATGAAGGAAGAATCGAAATCCCACAAGCAGTCAACCTGCCGTCTTTCGCGTCCACACTGTACGCGACCCGCCACGCCACGTCTAAAACTGACGACTAGTCAATAATTGGACTGTGTATTGGTTCAGCGAGAAATGGAATGAGCTAGTTTGATCGTTATTCCAAATGGCTAAGAAACGATGGACGTGGGGACTCGTCCCCAGACCCCCAGGGATTTTTCGCTTTGGGCCAAGTTCGAAGGAAGGCAGACGCAGCCAAAAGACGGTTTGGCAACACGAATCCGAAGCTGTTCTTTTTACCCATTGCGGCTGAATCTGCAGCAGAAAGGCCGCGATGTTGCTATCGCGGCGCGTTCCTGCTTTCCCGTTTTATAGCATCAAGCCAAACGTATTTAAACATCTAGTCGGGCCAAACGCAGTTGCCGTTGTCATCATAGTTGTTTGGCACGCACGTCGTTCCTTCTGTGACGTCATCGTCACCCCAGCCTCCATCGCCTGGCGAGTTAACTGCCTCACTGATGTAATAGGCCGCTGCTAGCCCTCCGACCCACTCACCCAGAAGAATGACGCCGGCCACGACGGGATGTAAGTAGGCGACATCTGGAACATCATCTTGATCATTGTGGTTTTCATAGTTCCCATCTTGGAACGCCATTACCAAATCACTGCTGTCAAATTCGCCGTCTCCATTCCAATCTCCGGTTGACCAGCTGGAGTTTCCAACAATGGAATCTTCGTATTCACTTGTTTGGAAGATTTTGACTAAGTCGCTGGAATCGAATTTGCCGTTCAGATCGGCATCGCCGGCGATTGCCGGTCGAATGACAAACTCACTTGGCAATTCTTGACTCGGATCGAGACGCCCGTCGTTAGCCGGTGTGAGAGTTTGGGGGGAGAACGGTCCCACAGTGATGATATGCGAGTTTCCGTCGCACGTCAGTAAAAACGCCTTATCGCCTGCGTGTTGAACAATCTTGGGTAGACAGAACTTGTCGTTGATCAACGGATCGATTTCAAATAACTCGCCAGGGAATTTCACGTCGCTAGAACTGCCATCTCCATCGTCAGGTGATTGGTTTTCGACTGCCGCCCCGACGTCACTTTCGGATTCCGAAGGATCCTGCGTGACGTGCTCCTCGCCGGCTAGGTTTTCACGTTGCTGTCCCCTGGCTTCGAATGTTTGAGGTCCCGCCTCGAGGACAAGAGTCGTCTCATCGACTTCCATGATTGCAACCGGCACGTCGGCAGGTGCTTCGTGTGCCGCTTCCAAGGCACTGCCAGCCAAAACAAAGTCTCCGGCAAACAGGGCTCGGTTTTCCAACGATTCCAAAGTGAAGCATGCGTTTGTTCTTGTTTTCTTGCGTTGTTTGAAGAGTCTCATTTTGAATTCTCCTACAGAACAGAAAGGAAAGTAGCCACAAAGAGCGGCGTTTTGCAAGCAGACAATTCTGCTCTGCTGCACTAGTCGCAAAGCACTTCAAAAGCGCTCGCGCGTGATTTGAAAAATGACAAGCCTGTTGCGATTTCTAATGTTCGATTGCAAATGAGGAAAAGGCAGCAACGGAAAAAGCGGCAGAAGCAAAAGCGACTGCAATCCTTAGAAGCAAAGTGCCTGTACTTCAGGATCAAATAATCGTGTTTCAACTAGAAGCGGCATAACTCGACACAAAGTGCGAGCGCGTGCGTTCGAATCTTCGACTAGGTCAGTAACAACTGATCCAAGGCAAGTGTTTGTCAGCTTGCCGATTGAAGTAACCATTCACGGAATCTGCGCGTACGTTTATCGTGTTGAGTCGTTTTTTGGTCGAAAGTGCGCGTGGTGGGATTGGCGTCTCGATCAGGAAGAGTCTTCGATCGCGATCAACGAAGGAAACGGCTTGCCGGAGAAGTGGGCGGCGACCGCGTCGGTGAGATAGTCGAATACTGATCGACTTTGTTGTTCGCATGTGGTGATCACGGTCCAAATCCGTTCGCACCAACTTCGGCCGTTCTCGCTGCGAGTGCCTTGAGTCATTCGGCGGTGAATCGCGACGAATCGGATGGCTTGCTCGGCGAGATTGTTGG
>JAGQPC010000443.1 GCA_020426925.1 Planctomycetales bacterium
GGCCGATTTGGAGCTACGACGAAAGTTCCCATGCGATGCATTCTTGAACTGGAGGAGCGCTGGCAAGTCGCAGCGGCAGGCACACGAGAAGCCCGCCAACGCAAACGCTGTGTGCCGCCCTCTAACTTGATCCATTTTCCCGAACTGTTGCATGAGGACGGTGACTCCGACAATTAGACCCGACAGGAGGGTAGGTGAAAAAATCCGACAACTGGCAACTTGCCAGTTCAATTACGTCCGCGGCAAACCTTAGAACGTCCTTCGTGGCGACTCGCTCCTCGGTACTGCTCGCAACTTGTTTGCCAGGTACTGGCCAAACTGCAGATAGGCACGTTCCAGTGCCTTGGATTCGATGTTTGCCCTTACCGTGCCCAGCCAGCACTTGCCGAAAAAGATGTCCCACGTAGGTTCGTTACTGTTCATCGTTGGATGGATTGGGGTTGAATCGATCTCTGGATTGGAAAACCGAGGAACCAGCATTAAGTACGTTGGTCTGCTTGCCTGGTTAAACTAAACTAAATTTGTGTTCAGGGTTATTTGTGAGAAATACTATGTCAACGTGGTCCGTATTCCCAACTGAAGAATGACCGAAAATACCGATCGCCTAATGGACTGGTTACGAGTTCAACTGCTTCGGCTGAGGAGCATGGATTGGGGCAATGGATTGCGAACAATTCATCAGCTACAGGATGGTGTCGCAAAGTTTAGTTCGCACTATCCTGTTAAAAATCTAGCTGTGCAGTTAAATGTTGACGAAGACGACATCCTCGCGTTCATTGACTCTCCACCTGCGTTAAAGGAAATCGAAGCCAAGTCATTTACTTTAAGTTGGACGGACGACAACCTTAGTCTGACGTGGTTGGAGGAGGGCATCCTTGATTGGAAGACAGAGATATCTCACGATTATTATGAGGACGATGGCAAGTACTTTGTCAAATGCCGTTTCGTGCAGCGGATTATTTACCTTGATGGAAGTGACCGAGTCGTTAACGATAGCGGAACCAACGGCTCAGCTCAAATCACGAAGCAACAATACCTTGACGCAAGACGCAATTTCGAGAAGCAGTCTGAATAAGACCAGCAAGTCCGCGATCATACAATTCGATTACGGATCCCGGGCGTACAACTAGAAGGTTGTGGGCACTTCACAAACTGCTGGCTATGTTGTGGCACTGTCGTTGCTGAATCGCCATCAACCAACCTAACGAGGCTGTTGAGCCCGACGACTGATGTCGCGTAGCCGGTCGGCGTTTAAGTGCGCATAACGTTTTATCAAGTTGGTGTCCGTGTGCCCCATCAGCTGCGCCAGTTCAAAGTCACTGACCTTGCCGACCGTGTTCGTTGCAAACGTATGGCGAGCGGAGTAGAGAATCAGATTCTCGCCGCCTTTCTTTTCAATCCCTGCACGGTCGCGAACACGAGCCATTTTTCTGACCAGGCAGTCTTTTGTGTATGGCTTGCCGTGTTGGTTTAGGAAAACATGATGATTCAGGTCTGGCTGCGATTCATGCAATCGAGAACAGAGTTTCCAGATCGCACCGGGCAACGGCACGATGCGAGGCATGGGTGTGCGTTGAGTCGTGATCGTTTTGTGGTCAGGAAAGACCCACAGCTGGTTTTCCAGATCAACCCATTCCCAAATCAGTGTGCGTAGTTCGCCGGGCCGACAGCCGGTGAATTTGGCAGCAATCAACACACGACGAAAGTGCATGTCGCTGTGACGCAGCAGTGCCTGGAATTCCGCTGGTTGAATGATTCGACTACGAGAGCGACGCGACGGCTTATCGTAGCCAGTGAGTGGATTAGTTTCCAGCAGGTCGTATTTGATGGCGAAGTTAAACACGCTCTGGACGGCAGTGATGGTGTCGGCCACTGTCGTGGGGCTATGCGTTGCCGTGAGTTCCTGTTCGATCTTGCCGAGATGGAACTTCTTCACTTCGCCGACGCGCAAGCTCGTTCCTAGGATTTTGAGGGCGCGAAGGAGCCGGTAGCGATTAGCTCGGTAAGTATTTGGTTTTCTTCTTTTCTTGATGTCGGTGAGATATTCACCGGCAAGCGTGGCAAAGGGCACATCCAGCCATTCGGTGCCTCCGGCATTTTCACGTTTTTCTTTCGCCCGCAACGCGATCAGTTTTTTGGCGGCGACGCGGTAGTCACGGTCAAGATAGGTACGTTTGCCACTAAGTGTGGCACACCAATAACCGGACTGTTTATGGAACCAGGGTTTGTCAGACTTCGGACGGGCCATTTCGGGACTCCCATGAAGAATTATTCATGTGAAGTCCGTTCGGGAAGGCATCCGACGCAGATGAGTTTAGGGTAGGGTTTCGGGTAGTCGCCGTTTTTGCTGGCGACCCGGATTGCCGTAAGTCCTTATCTCATAAGAGTCGGGGCGACAGGATTTGAACC
>JAGQPC010000444.1 GCA_020426925.1 Planctomycetales bacterium
ATTCGTCGCGCCAGGCAGTCGCCCCGGAATGCCAAAAAACATAGCCGCTGAACTTCCTCCGGAAGAGCTACGTAACATCGTCGGATTTCTGGCAAGCTGCGGCGCATTCCCTGACTTCGATGATATCAAACGTCTTGAAATCCCTGACCGTCGCACGGATAGATCCAAAACGATTTCGGTAGATCGCCAGCAAATGGTTTTAGCCCAACAAGTCCTTCACGAGAAAGGTGGCTGCTTGGAATGTCACACGCTGTACTCGAATCCGGACGACTACATATACGCTCCGGCGTTGTTCGGGGCTGGATTGACTGATTCGCAACAAGTGCGAGAGTCACTGGTCCACCCAGATAGGACGGTTCACGAGAGGTACAGGTGCGTTACCGTCGAGTTGAAAGACGGCCTGACGATTTCCGGACAACTGCTTTCCCAAGGAGATCGTGAACTAGCGATTCGCCAGCGGGACTCTCAAGGGCAGATTACGCAACGCAAAGTGTCACTGGAAGAAATTGAGTCTGAGGATGGCCAGCCCCTCATACACGAATTAAACACGTCGCTCATGCCGAACGGGTTTGACAAGCTGCTCACGGAAGAAGAGATTGAGGCGATTACGACGTTGATTCATCAACTGAATTGAGCCGGCCGGATACATTCGACACCCAGGAGAACCAAGGAAATGCGGCATCGCTTCGATATCGGAACTTCGGCATTCGCTTGCTTTGCGCGCTGGATCGCGAAACGCAGAGTCAATTCACGACTGTTTGCCTGCCTCATCCTGATAACAGTCGGAGCAATTTCGATGTCCCCGGTCTTGGGTGACGATTGGCCTTTCTTCCGCGGCCCTCAACACGATGGAATCTCCCGTGAATCGGAGTGGCAGGCGGTATGGCCCAAATCAGGGCCGAAAATAGCGTGGCGGAAAGAACTCGGAATCGGCGCTTCCAGCTTTGCTGTGGTTGGCAACCGTGTCCTCACGATGGGCAGTCAAGACGATCACGACATCCTTTGGTGTTTGAGTGCAGAAGACGGCGAAGTCTTGTGGAAGTTTCGGTATGTGTGCGAATTTATAGATCACAATTTCGAAGGTGGCACGCTATCGACGCCGACCATCGACGGCACTTTTGTCTATTCGCTTAGCTACGATGGTCAAGTGCATTGTGTCAGATTGGACAGCGGTGAACTTGTCTGGCGGAAGCACCTGGTCGACGACTTCCAAGGACGTCGATCTAGCTGGGACTACGCTGCGTCACCATTGGTCGTTGGAGACCTTATCATTTTCGACACCGGTGGCGACGGGCTCTCGACGGTTGCGCTGAACAAACTCACCGGTGAAAAAGTCTGGGGCGAAGGTGATGATCACGCGGGGTATTCGACGCCGATACCATTCGTTCATCAAGACACGCCCGGCGTACTTGTGTTCAAAGCACGTGCACTGGTAGCAAATCATTTGACGACCGGCCGCGAGCTGTGGCGCATCAATTGGCGGACAAAATACGACGTCAATGCATCATGCCCCACCGTTGTTGGCGATTACCTGTTCGTTTCGTCGGGGTATGGAGGTCGAAGGGCACGGGGAGCCGCGTTTCGATTGGGCGGAGCCGAACCTGAGCAGCTGTGGGTGAACGATGATATCGAAACCAAAATGAATAGCGCTATCGTCTATGAAGGGCACATCTATTGCGTGAGTGAACGGGCAGGTGGACAGCTTATGTGCGTAGACTTCCAAACCGGAAAGACAGTATGGAGCGAGAAACAATTCGCGCAGTATGGGACTCTTACACTAGCTGATGGCAAGCTGGTTGTATTGGACGAGGACGGAGACCTCGTCATCGCGGATGCGACTCCAGACAAGTACACGGAACGCTCTCGCGCCACCGTGCTCGAGGGGCGATGCTGGTCGGTGCCGGTGCTGTCAAACGGTCGCATCTTTGCCAGAAACAACAAAGGCAAGATGGTGTGCTTAGACGTTCGCCGTTAAGTGCATCAGGCGTAACCGTTGTGTTTGCAGGAGCTACAATTGCACGAGCTCAGTCAATCTCGCGGACGACCCGCATTCCAAAGTGGAAGTTCCAACTGACTGGTTCCGTGCTGCCTCGGTTCGCAGATCGACAAACGGCCGACGGATTCACCCAACATCCGCCTCGAACGATTCGAGTCGTTCCCTCGGTGGGGCCCTGTGGATCGATTGCGGCCCCCTTGGGATAATCCGCGTGCCAGTCTGCGCACCATTCCCAGACGTTGCCGTGCATGTCCACGAGCCCCCAAGCGTTTGGTGCAAAGCCGCCGACCGGTGTTGTCTCGTCCCGGTAGATGCCCTGCTGCGGATCGTCTTTTTCGCCGTTAAAGTTGGCCTCTTTGCTGCTAAGCGATTCGCCTGTATGGAATGCAGTATTCGTTCCCGCTCGGCAGGCATACTCCCACTCCGCCTCTGTTGGCAAGCGATAACGTGCACCATCCTTTTCGCTCAAGCGACGGCAGAACTCTACGGCCTCGTCCCACGTAATCGTCTCCACCGGATAGTTGTCGCCCTCCACAAAACTTGGATTCTCATCCATTAGCTGCATCCATTGCGCTTGAGTAACTTCGGTCGTGGCCATGTACAATGAACGCGTCAACGTTACCTTGTGTTGCACTTCGGCAGGCTGATGTCCCTTTTGATTTTTGGGACTGCCCATTGTGAAATCACCGCGTGGGATTAGCGAAAACTCCATACCGATCTCGTTCTTGATCGTGACCGGGATCCCCAATCGTTTTGCTTCAGACTCCTGTTCCGCCTGCGCTTCTGTGGCCGTGAGCGGACGAACAACGCTTGACCCGCTACACGACGCCAAACCGAGTAGCGAGACGACGACCAGATATCGTTGCCACGCTGGTCGGGGTGTGAGTGGATTGGCCGCGTGACAGACGTCTCGAAGAATTCGCATGCTAACTCTCTTTGCTGTAGTCCAATTGTTTACAAGATTCAACGCTAGCGGAATTCGACCAACTTTCAAGTTCACCACAGCTTGGTCTATCGACCTGCCAACCGCCATCGACAAACCGCCAGTTCTACTGAATTACCGTGAAGCTCTTACGAGATTTCCACTGTTGAAAAGGGCCGACAACCGCATCTTTCGCGACAATGGGATCGCCAAAAAAATCTCGATCGACACGCTCGACTGGCATCACAGTCACTTTACCAGCGGCTGAATCGAATGGAACAGTGAGCATTCCGTTATCCGACATGCGGACATCTGCCAATTCACATTCGACACTTTCTTGATCCCAGCCAGTAACGCGTTTCCAGTTCTGGAAGTTTAATCGACATGCAGCCTTGTTCCAAAGCAGCGGACGTTCGCCAACACTCTCTTCAATCAAGTCGATCAGCCGTTTTGGCGCGACACCACCCCAAGGATTAACCACGTATTCCCCTTGCCTAGGACCAAAAAGATTGTGGTTGGAAAGATTGTTTTGAGCGTCGGGGGCAGTGTACGGTAGGTTGATGTGCCCCTTGTGATTATTGACAAACACGTTATTGAGCAAGTGAATTCGCGAAACGCCCGCTCCCCGTCGATCCGTTGCTTTTGTGTGAAAAGATCCAAACCGGTGACTGTCGTAAACTAGATTGTGAGCAAAGGTGATCCCCGACGCATCGTGAGTGTAGAACCCATCACCGCGCGCGTCCTTCGGATGAAATCCAGGGCGTGTTTCACCAATCACATTGTGATCGACCAACAGAGGACCTTGCCCTAATTCAATGAAGACTCCATTACCCCGATTGGCGAGCACCAGATTTCGACGAACTCGGGAATTGCGGTAGACGTTGTCCAGCCAGATACCATGTGCGGCATTGTTGCGAATCACATTACCTTCGATTCGGCCGCCGATGAAATAGTGCAGCTTAATCCCACCAATCTCGGGCGCATAATGTCTCAATCGGTTGTTACGCTCAATCACGTTCCCCGTAATGACCGTTTCCAAGCTCCGCATTCCCGCGATGCCACAACAACCATTGTCCGTCACGATGTTGTCGCGGATCGTGTGATGCCCTGTGTTTTGAGGGGTTGGTTGATTCCCTTCGAGGTCATGTCGACCCTCGTAACCGCAGTCAATTCCGATCGACTTGGCGAAACGAACTGTATTGCCTTGGATTAGCCAGTCGTGGCCAGCCCGACAGCTCAACGCTCCTGCTTGCGGCGAGTCGCTTGTCCAGAATCGATCGGGAAACTGATTCGCGCAATGTTCCATTGTGAATCCGATGACATGGATGTAACCAAGTCCCCGACGCATTGGCGCGAAGATTCTCTCTCGCGTTGTGAGCTCAATGACGCAGTCCGCGGGCGTCTCAATCCCGGCTGGCAGGTGAATCCAAATCTCATCGTTTCCCTTCACCACACGCCAACTACCTGGCCGCGAAGTCAATACGTTTGCATCGTCAACTTCGATAAGAGGCCGTCCGTCGAGGAACAACTGCCCGAGCGTTAGTCGTTGACCACCAGGGGCTTGTTTCAACAAGGTGCGATATGGATTTATTCGCAAACCGGTGAAAAGACTCGCTTTCAGTCGGGCTGAGTAGATAGGCTTGCCCTCAATTCGCCGTTGCCAGTCTGGCCGCCAAACGTCAGACCCCTTGATCACCGCTTGCTCACCCGGCGCGGCGGTGTAGACGATAGGATGCCCCTTCGTCCCGCCTCGTGCCGGACTGACACGTTCTCGATAAGTGCCTCCATGGACTAGTACTGAGTCGCCTGGTTCGGCTAGACTCGCGGCCTGATTGATCGTCTCAAGCGGTCTATCTTCGGTGCCTGGGTTCGCGTCAGATCGAGCTGCGTGGGACTGGTCAACCACCAGCACGCGTGCGAACGACAATGGCGTGCAAACAAGCACCACGGACGGCCCGCTCAGAGCGGCAAGTACCGCAAACCATGAATCCCAGTATCGCATGAGTCAGTCCGATTGTTGGTTGTTGACGTGCGCCGTCGAATTATAATGAAGAATTCGCAGCGTTCGCTTTCGATTGGCGCTGCGCCTTCACTTTACCGCGTTATTGAGAATACCTGCATGTCCTTGGTCAACACAGACTTTATTAAATCGTACATAACGGCCGCCGACCCATGGTGTCGCAGCCATGGTGCCGAAGAAGGTGGCACGGACCTAAGTGCGGGGATGCTGTACTACGCGCTCGCCTATTCTCTGAAACCCAAGACGTGCGTCTGCTTGGGATCGGGAGGTGGATACGTCCCGCGGCTCATGCGGCAGGCACAGCGCGATCAGCAAATCGAAGGTAGCCGCACGTTCCTTGTGGACGGGACGCTCCAGGTCGAACAGGCCAAGAAAGACATCTGGGGTGAGCCATGCTGGGTTCCTGAAGATTCCGTCTTCCGCCAAAACTACCCGGAGATTGAAATCCGCCTTGAACTGACCGAAACCGCGTTTCGCGACTTTTTTCAGCCGCAAAACATCGAGATCGACTACCTCCACATCGACGCCGATCACCACTACGAGGGTGCCAAATTGGACTGGGACCTTTTCAGCACGCTGGTTCCCGATCACGGCATCATCACGCTGCACGACACGACAAATTATCGCGAGCCCTGTGGAGTGTATTTGCTAATCGATGAAATCCGTGCCGAAGGGAAATTCGACGTGATCAACTTTCCAATTGCATACGGAACCGCAATCCTTCGCAAGAAGCAAAGCGATGGTCGACCGGACTAATTCCATAGGCGGTCCGAGGGTTGTGTTGTTCGCGGCGCGAGCGACAGCAACATTGCAGCAGCCGCTTTAGTTCGATCAGGAGTCTGTGGCATCATGAGATTGACGCTGGTTCAGGACGAGATCTATCTGCCGTCACTCGGTGGCGGCACAAAAGCAAATCGATTCTTGCTGGAAGGGTTAGCTGCAGAAGGGCACGATTGTCTTGCACTAACGCGCGCTTGCACGAATTCACCTGATGGGCCGAATACTCGCGAACAATTCGTGCAGGAGATTGAGTCGCGGCAGTTGGCGGTCCAAGAAATCGACCCCGACCTGTTCCGGTACGAGTTCGGTGGTGTTCAAGTCGAAGCTCTCGATGACGATTGTCTTGCAGATCGCCGCGAACACTGCACAAATCGAATCCGCGCAAGCAAACCGAACTGGGTCCTTGTGACCGATGATAAGCGGCGGTTCATGTTAGCCAGCGCACTCGACGCGGCTCCCAGCCGAGTCATCATGCTCTTGCAGACTGTCGTACAGCTTCCCTTTGGGCCACTGTCACTCAATCAAAGTGACGAGTACACGCGGCTGATGGAGCGTGCTCGCGAAATCATCGTCATCAGCAAGTTTGAGCAAGACTACATTCGTCAACATAGCAACTTGAATTCGGTTTTGCTGCCAATTCCCGTCTATGGCCAAGGACCATTCAAGGATTTCTCAAGTCCATCAGACGGGTTTGTCACGATGATCAACCCGTGTGAACTGAAGGGAGTTTCGATCTTCCTGGGGCTCGCTAGACGCTTTCCAGATGTGGCATTCGCGGCCGTGCCAACTTGGGGGGCCAATGATGACATACTGCGCACGCTGGACGAGACTCCTAACATCGCCATTTTGAATCGCTCGGATGATATCGACGAAATCCTGGCCAAGACTCGAGTTCTGGTAGTCCCTTCTCTTTGGCCTGAAACGTTTGGCTACGTAGCGCCCGAGGCGATGTTGCGGGGAATTCCCGTGCTTGCGAGTAACATTGGCGGCCTGCCAGAAGCCAAGTTGGATGTCGATTATTTGCTGGATGTTGTGCCAGGAAAATGGGAAAACGGAGAGTTTGTTGTCCCATCCCAAAATGTCGATCCGTGGTCATCTTCCCTCGCTGAATTGATCTTCGATGCGAACGCGTATCGGCGCTGCTCGGAAGCGTCGCGGCGAGCAGCCGAAACGTTCGTCGCAAGTGTTTCAGTGACGCCATTTGCACAGCTGATGCAAGAGTTATCCGACGACAGAACAAAGCGTCCAGACAATCCTATTCATTAAGCAATGACTTCCCATCATGCCTGCTGATCGACGTAAGCCGCTCCACTCAGACTTCGAAATGCACCTTCAAAAGCAGCCCTATACGGTTGATTTGGACGGATTTTCACTCGATGTCGACGAGGATGTGTTCCCACCGGATTTAGGACTGTGCGCTCAAAACATGTCGCGACTCTGTCAGCAGTACGCGGCCCGCATTGCGCTCGACATGGGCTGCGGATCAGGCTATCTGGCGCTTTCCTTGCATCGCAGCGGCATCTCCGAAGTTTGGGCTTCCGACATCCATTTTCCGGCCGTCGCTTGTGCTCAAAAGAACGTGAAACGCAACGCACCAGATGGAGGAATCCATGTTTTGCAAAGTGACCTGTTCAGCAATATCCCTGATTCGATCAAGTTTGATCTAATAGTCTTTAACCAACCATTCGGCCCGGGTGAAGGCGAGCCCGTGTGTGGCTGTGGCTCCGATGGTGGGTACGAAATTACAAAACGTTTCCTGCTGGAGATGCCATCGCACCTCAGCCAAGGTGGTGTAGCGGTCATGGCATTCAGCGACCGTGAACCTGAACGGAATAGCCCGGATCACGTCGCTAGAGAACTGGGCTATCCAATCAAGACCCTACTTCACAAGTACTACGGTGAAGCAAACAACTACGTATTTGAAATCCGCCCGCCAAGCGATTCATCATCTGCCCGCTAATCCATAGACGAACATCTCAGTTCGCGAGATCAGTGCTGAACTTTGTGAACCAGTCGTACGTGTCCCGGATGCCTTCTTGCAACTTGATCCGGTGCCTCCAGCCCAACCCATGAAGGCGATCCATATTCAGCAGTTTTCGAGGCGTCCCGTCTGGTCGTGAGGCATCGAGCACAATACGTGCCGTCGGGTATACGATGGATCGTACTAATTGAGCGAGTTCGCCAATCGAAATGTCAACTCCCGTGCCAATGTTGATCGGCGCGGCTTCGTTGTACGTGTCCATCAGGAACAGGCAAGCTTCCGCTAGGTCGTCGACGTGCAGAAACTCTCGCCGTGCCGTGCCCGTTCCCCACACCACCACGTCAGGTTCGCCGCGTAGCTTGGCATCGTGAAACTTACGAATCAATGCGGGCAACACATGTGAGGTTTCCAGGTCGAAATTGTCAAACGGGCCGTAGAGATTTGTCGGCATCGCGGCAACGAAATTGCAACCGTACTGCTCGCGATAATACTGACAAGAACGCACGCCAGTGACTTTAGCCAACGCGTAAGCTTCGTTAGTCGGTTCAAGTGGGCCGGTTAGCAGGTATTCCTCGCGAATGGGTTGTGGGCAGTCCCGCGGGTAGATACACGAGCTGCCGAGAAACAGGAGCTTGCTAACTGAATGTCTCCACGCTGCGTGCAGGACGTTCATGTGCATCGCCGCGTTGTCGTAGAAAAAATCAACGGGCAGATTAGCGTTTGCCTGAATCCCACCGACCCTGCCAGCGCAATGGATTACGAGGTCGGGCCGGTTCTTAGAAAACCACGTCTCAACCGCAGCAGGATCGCGGAGATCAAGATCCGAACGGTCGCATGTTAGTAATTCGCAGTGCCCTCGATCCTGAATTGCGCGAACGACGGCGCGCCCCACAAGGCCACGATGTCCGGTCACAAAGATCTTCTGATTGACGCTACTCAATACATTGTGCTCCCATGCAACTCTAGCGATCGAATGGGACAGTTGTTCGGACGATGCGAATCGACTCCGGCATAAGCACCAGAGTATCGCACCAGCTATCGCCATCAAACTCGTAGTGAATCTGGATCGCTTTGACGTGGCTATCGTCCAGCATTTCGCGGGCACATTCAAGCGTGACTGTCGAGTTGCGTGGCTGGCTGTCAGAGAGTGTGCGAATCTGCACATGAGTGACCTTTGCATGTCGCTCGAGGTCGGTGAAGAGAGCATCGACTTGGTCGCGGCCCCAATAAGCTTCGAAAACTTCTGGCTGATGCTGGTCTGCTTCAGTCACTCTTTTTCTCCTCTGCGGGAAGAGGAAGTGGGCGCGAGAACATCGGCATCAGGAGAATTGCATTTTCCGGAGCAGGACAGACCGACCGGCACACTCCGCAGCCAGTACAGATCGACTCGTTCACCGTTGGCTTCATCGACGCGGGAGTACATGACGAATTTCCATCCGCCTCTTCGGTCATCACAATTGCGTTTTCGACAGGGCACGATTCGCTGCAGGCCGTGCACGGCGCGCCCTGATAAGGAAGGCACAGATGCTCTACGACTCTCGCTGTTCCCATCATTACGGGAATCGCCGAAGTCAACACGCCAGGTTCGCACGCCGAGATACACGGAAAATCGGCGCACATTAAGCACGGTTGATGATCAGCATCGATGGTAGGAGTTCCGGCAGCCTCCCGTAATCGTACCGGAGCGTGAATTATCGCATCGTGAGGGCAAGCATCGATACAGGCCTCGCAACGAGTGCAGCCAGCCAGGAAACCTCTTTCTGCGATGGCACCGGGAGGACGCATCACAGGGATGGAACGGTGGCGAGTTCTAGCATGCGAAGAGGAATTGACAAAAGTCGTCGCTCGCGACCGAAACGAATCGCTGTCGGCCTTTTCAGAAAGCGGCCATGATTCAAGCACCGCCTTCGGTTGGCGGGATTGCAGCACGGATTCAACATCGGGCTTGTTGACAGGAGTATCACGCAGCCAAGACCAAACGCGTCCAAGTACGAAATCTCTCCGGGAGATCGCTTGTCTCGGAGTTTGCCTTTGTGCCGTCGATTTCGTCATGGTCCCACTGCGAATTCAGGCACATATCCGACCGGATCAGAGACAACGGACTGCTCAAGTGTTGCTGATGTGGCATGACATTGAAGGCAGTTGGTTCTCCATCGGTGCGATACTTCTAAACCAGGCCAGCCAGCAACTCCTCCATGACAGGAAAGACAACGGTCGCGCATCCAAGTCGAGTGTGGAATGACTGGCGGCGCGTCAGGATAAGCTCGCTCCGCAGACACCGGAGCGGGTAACCCTGAAAAGCCATTGGCCACTTTGGCTTCGACGTTAGCGAATGGCTTGGGCGGCGGCGCCGCGTGACACTGGAGGCAATTCACGAGCAGGCCATGTGACATCCGGTTGGCAACGCGATCGCCAACCAAGGCGCCTTCTCCGTGACATGCATAGCAGGCCGCATCGTCGGTCCGCTCGACGGCGTGCGGGATGACAGGCGGGGCCCCGTTGAACGCTCGTCGCGTAGCTCGTACCGCGAGCGACCGTCGTTTTTCCTCTTCGCTTGGCATGATTTCGGAGGTATGCGGGTTGTGGCACGTGATGCACCGATGATAGTCGGTATCCGACAGAATGCGGTTAAGCGTTGGTTTCCAGGCGCTGGTCGGCCCCGTTTCCCGTCGCCGCATGCCTGAATAAGCAACTGCAGGTATTGCGTCAGAAGCAAGGACCTCTGCAGAAACATCGGCCGATGAAGCATCGTGCTGATGCACGCTGGTTTCAAGAGGAGGAACAACTGCAGTCGAACGCAGGAAGTTATCGCTAATTCCGACAAGATAGCCAACGACGGAAATCGTGACGACAAAAACCAACATTACAGCCGCAGACCGACGCACCGGAGGCGGAGATTCAGCCTGGCTCATTCAGCGCCCTCCGCGGGATCTCGCCGACGTATCCGGACAGCACACTTTTTGTAGTCGGGTTGCTTGGAGAACGGGTCAGTGGCGTCGAGTGTGACGAGATTGATTTGTTTGGCCTCGTCGAAAAATGGCACGAAGACGGAACCTTTTGGTGGAGCACTTCTACCGTTGAGCAGGACGGGTAATTCGGTCGTCCCGCGTCGCGACTCCACGATAACAGTTTCGCCCTGTCGGATATTCATCTCCTTGGCGTCGTCCGGATGGAGTTCAACGTATGCCGTAGGCATTGCTTGATTCAGCTGAGCGACGCGACGCGTCATTGAACCTGTATGCCAGTGTTCAAGAACTCGTCCAGTGCAGAGCCAAAACGGATACTTCTCGTCCGGCATCTCCGGTGGCGACTGATAATCGTGGAACCAAATCTGCGCACGACCATCTCCAGTCGTCGAATGGTAGAAGTCGATATCTTTACCTTCGGCAACAAAAGGATCGTCGGAGCCCACGAATCGCAACTGCGTTTCGCGCCACGAACCATCAGGCTGCTGCACGACGGGCCATCGGAGTCCTCGTGCCTTGACATATTCCTCGTACGGAGCAAGGTTCTTGTGCTTTAACGTAGTGAACTCGCGGTACTCTTCGAACAGTGCTTTGTCCACGTTGACGTCGTAGTAGTGTTCCCACTCCCAAACGGGGACCTGATTCCCTTCTTCGTCCTCTACATGAAAGATGAAATTCCCGTCCTTGTCCTTCATGCCTTCGTGCCCGAGTTCCAACAGTCGATGTGCAATAGCGATCGTCATCCAGCAATCATCACGAGCCTCGCCGGGAGGATCAACCATCTTAAACCACTGTTGCGTACGGCGTTCCGAATTCCCGTACATGCCGTTTTTTTCGACCCACATCGCAGCGGGGAGAATCAAGTCGGCAAGCTCCGTGGTGGCGGTTGGGTAAACATCGGCGACTATCAGAAACTTGTTCGAAAGCGATTGCTTGTCACGGAATAACGAATTCAGGTTCGGCAACGTTTGGCCAGGATTGGTCACTTGCACAAAAAGTGTGTCGAGATCATCTCCTCCATCACTCGGTGATGTGAACTGATCGAACATTCGAATCGTGTCGTACCCAGGTGTTGGGTTGATCCGCCCTTCAGGGATGTTCCATAACTGCTCACATTCGGATCGATGTTCTTGGTTGGCCACGAGACGTCCGCCGGGCAAAGCATGTGCCAGAGTCCCAACCTCTCGAACCGTGCCGCACGCGGATGGCTGTCCTGTCAAGCTGGTGGGTGCGTCACCCAACCTGCCGAAATGACCGCTTAGCAAGTGAATACCGTGCACAAGGCAATTGACTGCGGTGCCCATGGTGTGCTGGTTCATGCCCATACACCACAGGC
>JAGQPC010000445.1 GCA_020426925.1 Planctomycetales bacterium
GACATCCTGATCTACTGCATTTCGCAGATCATGTCGAAGCTTCGACAGGGTGAGCCAGTTTCTCAGCGAGTCCGCATCACAGCTCGTGACCTGCTGATGTTTACAAATCGAGGAACGAGCGGGCCTGAGTACGACGCTCTGGAAGAAGCAATCGATCGACTCGCCGGAACTCGGATCGTCACGAACATCAAAGCGAACGACGAGGAAGAGCACGGCAACTTTGGCTTGATCGATCGTGGCAGAGTGCGCAGGAAGCCTCGACGCACTGACGGCAGTAAGGGGCGACTTCTATGGTGCGAAGTAACGCTGTCCGATTGGGTGTTCAATGCGATCGAAGCGAATGAAGTCTTGACGCTCCATCCGGATTATTTTCGGTTGCGGAAACCGGTCGAGAAGCGAATTTACGAGCTGGCACGAAAACACTGTGGACAACAATCCCGGTGGAAGATCTCTGTGCCCAACCTGCTCAAGAAATCTGGAGCCCGCAGCCCGCTCAAGCGATTTCGCCAAATGGTAAGAAATCTCGCCAAGACAAATCACTTGCCTGATTATTTGATTGCGTTGGATGATTCTGACGTCGTGACATTTTCCAACCGGCAAACCATGATGGCGAAGCCAATCGAGGCAGCCGCCATTGCACTCAAGCCAGAAACCTACGACGAAGCTCGAGCATTGACACCTGGCTGGGACATCTACCTCATCGAGCAAGAATGGCGAGCATGGATGGCCGGCGTGCCCCGCGACGTCGACGCGGCATTTCTTGGCTTCTGCCGAAAGTGGTTCGAACGTCGCGGTGCGCCGACGTGATCAGACGCACTCTGTTTGCGTGCAGCTACCGGTTGCCGCCAACGATACTTCCATCGCCACGCAGTCGAAGTGGCGGCGTCGCTGAATTTGGCTCGACGACGATCCAGTTGATCGGAAAATCATTAACCATGCGAATCCACTTTGGCCGACTGTTGATTGGATCGACCCATTTATAGCCAAAGTCCGCTGTTACGGCTGCGGACATGGTCTCTCGGGGATCAATTACGTCGATGTGTGCGGTTCCGTCCGGAGGTACCTCGATCGACAAGGTGCCAGCCGTGGCTACCGGCAATCTGTGTCCTGTGGAATTGTGAACGCTGACATCACTCGGCGTGGGAACGGCGCAGCCATTCGTTTGGACATCAATCCTGAGCGACCCAGGAATAATCTCGTTCATCCGAACTGTTTGGCAACAGCAACGCCTTTGATACCGACGGAAACGCCGGCACCTTGCCTCACTCACTTGCGGTATCACGAAAAGGACCAACAGTGTCGCGATTAAGACGTTTCGCATATTCTCCCTCCTGATAGCGATTTCCCGATAAACGTTAGTGCGAATCTTTCCCACGGTACAACTTGCGCGGCCAAAGATCAAATTGTCGGAAAATGGCACGCAAATCAAACCAGTTTTTCGCAAGAAAAACGTTATGCAGTCAGTCGCCTGCAAGCACTCGGAGCGCTGCGCATGGCGAGTTTATTGGGGGTTTCTGCGGCATCCTGTAGCTGTTTAGGCACCGCGATTCCCTACTCTCGGGGTATAGTTTTTTTGGTACATTGCCAGTCTTTCATCAACTAATCCAAGAACGTCGGCACATTGACCCCCGAAGACAAAGCCAGGCAGAACATCGATTCGCAACTCGCGAATTGCGGATGAATCCTTCAGGACATCCCGGACATGAACATCATGGCCAGAATGGGCGTGGCGGTGCGCGAATTTCAATTCAATACGGGAGAAGCCGATTACGGACTATACATTGACGGAAAAGTCGCCGGTGTCATCGAAGCGAAAAAAGAATGTGAAGCGATCACGGAGTCAAGCCGCGGGTTGTGAAACGGAAGCAAGGCGGCGTGGAATTGTTCGGCTTCATACGGGACATCCTGCTGAGTCCCGAGCATCAGGTGATCAACAAATTCACGCGACACCAGCTTCTGATCTCCAGCTTTGATCCCGAAGCCAAGCAGCGAGCCGAAACA
>JAGQPC010000446.1 GCA_020426925.1 Planctomycetales bacterium
AGCGTCATCCGATTTGATGGTGGGATCGGTGGTTTGATCGGAACGTTTGTTACCAGTGGAAGCGGCGGAATTGCCGATCCGTATGGGATCACGTTTGACTTTGCTGGCAATCTGCTCGTATCGAGCTGGGGCAACGACGGCGTCGTCAAGTTTGATGGAGTCTCGGGCGGTTTCATCGGTACCTTTGTCGCACCAGACAGTGGTACTGTTGTCTTCGGTCCAATAGATGTCGCAGTGGGGCTAGACGGACACATCTACACGAGCTCTTTCAATACCGACAGCGTCGTCCGATTTGATGGTGGGACCGGTGATTTGATCGGAACGTTTATTGCAAGTGGCACCGGCGGAATCGTCGATCCGTATGGATTAGTGTTCGTGCCATCGATTACTCCTAGCGTGGCTGTTGCTGGGCGCGTTTTCGATGACACTAACAACAACGGTTTGGATGTTGGCGATAACGGAATTCAAGGTATCACTGTCACGCTCACCGGCAACAGTGCTGACGGCCCCGTCAACCGATCCACGACAACTCTCGCCGATGGGATATACGTTTTTGAAAACATCTTACCTGGCACTTATTCGATCACTGCTGATCAACCTTACGGATATCTTGATGGCAAAGAGACCGCAGGCAATCTTGGTGGTGATGTCGACAACTCGCAAGACAGCAAGACGATTAGCAATATCGTGATCGGCAACGATGGCGTTGATGCAACAGGCTATAACTTCGCCAACATTCGGCCGAGCGATTTGCAAGGACTCGTTTGGCAGGATTTTAATAATGATGGAGAAGTGAACTTTGGCGAAAAAGCTGTTGACGGTGTCACTCTGTCGATTTCAGGTACGGACGATCGAGGGAACGGCGTTAGTCGTTCGACCGTGACGGACAGCGATGGCGTTTACATGTTCGTCGACCTTCGACCCGGCAACTATACCGTATCGGAAACCCAGCCAGTGGGTCTCGAGGATGGGTTGGATGTCGTCGGATCGCTTGGCGGGAACAACAGTGTAAACGACACGATATCGCAGATAGTAATCGGCGTTCCTGGTTCAGTAGGCGAAAACTACAACTTTGGTGAGCGACCATCTGCAGGAAGCGAAGTAACGGCTGGGCAAACGGCCACGATCGGGTTCTGGCAAAACAACAACGGCCAAGAGCTGATTGAATCACTGAATGGCGGCTCCGAGTCAACTCAATTGTCCAGTTGGTTGGCTGCTACGTTCACCAATATGTATGGAGTCGACGCTGGCGAGAACGATCTAACGGGAATGACGAACTCCCAAGTCGCCGACTTCTATAGCGAGTTATTCCAGCGCAAGAAAAAAGAAGCGGAGCAGCTTGGCCTGGGCGGTCCCGTCAAAATGGACGCTCAAGTAATGGCGGTTGCTCTTGCAACCTACGTCACTAGTTCCAACCTAGCCAACTACGCTGCAGCTGACTTCGGTTTCTGGGTAACCGAAAACGGTGTCGGTACTTCGACGTTCAACGTAGGAAACGGTGGTGAAGCGTTTGACGTTGCCGACAACTCTCAAATGGCTGTGCTCGATTTGTTGTTCGTAACCAACGAAAAATCCTTCGAAGGAGCATTATACGATCTTGATGCAGATGGAGACGCCGATGACGACTGGGAATCGCTTCTTCGAAAGCTTGCCAACGATGTCTATAGCGCGATTAACGAAACAGGAGGCATTTGATCGCGCCAGTTAGCTCGTCCACTCGCTGCCTTCCGTGTCTAGGTTTTGGTTGCGTTCGTCGTTCATGTGACGAACGCAACCTTCTGTGAAACTGCCAAGATCACTGCTATCAGCAGCACTGCAATCGTCAAAACCGCCTAATCTCTAGTGGAAAACCGTGGATTGTGGTGGCAGACCGTCAAATCGCTAAGGAAGACCGCATAACAATTCCGAAAACATCGACTGGGGAATTTGCGCGCGATTCCAATGGCTAGGAAGAGATTGACGTCATTCGTAACCTGATGTGACCGAATGGCCATGGCGACGGCTTGCTGCAATTCATGACACATTTCCGGCTAATCTTGTTGATACTCGCTGCGCTAGTGGTGCGCGGATCGATCGCAGCCGAATTGGATAGCATCAATCTTGGTTTGTCTGCCGAATACGAAGCACAACTGCGATGGGACAACGTCGAAGGCCCGCCACTTTGGACGGGGGGCTGTCCGGTCAGGTATTTGCGAAGCCACAGCGTGCATATCGCAGAGCTTAAGCCAGGGACAAGTTCATACATACGACTGCCTGCGTTTTCGATGCTGCGAGTTTCGTTGTGCGACTCGAAGGCGTCAGTTGAAGTGTGGAGTTCGAGCGACGGACGACTCTATAAAAAGCTCTCGCCGGCTTGGGACGCATCGAAGCACCAGCTGCTAGTCGCGCCTCAGTCTTTGGAAGATTTGAGCATCGAAATTCGTTGCCCGGTCGAATTTGCTGCGACGCAGCGAGTTGCTTTCTTTGTGTCTCGCCATGATCCTGTGCCGGATCCAGCGCCGTATCGAAAACCGCTCTACGTATGTCGCGACACGTTGCGTCTCTGCACGACGGGAACTTCTGATTCGGAAAACGTCTTTGAGCTGTCGCCTAGCTGTCCGCGTGAATTCGTCGTGGAAGGTCCGTGCCGGGTCGAATGCGAAACTCGGCTGCATTACCCATACGGTGAGTCGGAGACACTGCAGCCATTCCGAGTCCGCGTTGGATGCGATGGCAGGCTACTGAAATATCTTGAGTATCACGTCAATGTAGAGCGTCATCATTCGGTAACGTTGGAAGGTTGTCCCGTCACAGTGAGTCTTCCGGCCAAAGCGTTTTTCGATTGTCCGCCGGGTCGACATTGGATTCGCCTGTCGACGCCGCATACGGTCTTCGCGCAGCTCCGTCAGCAGGAATGCCCGCAGTACTTGCTGGGCATCAACGATCATGTCGCGCCGAATTCGCCTCGTCGTCCCGCACCTTTGGATTTGCTTGAATCTTATTGGCTGGCGACAGACGAACAGATCACAGACTATTCGTGCTCGCACCAAACCTCGAATCCGACTGCACACGAACTCGCAAACCTAGAACAAGTTTTGTTGAAGGTTGCAAACGACAACACTCGCAAGCAAGGCGGGATTTCGGCGTGGTGGACAATGCATCAAGCCGCAACACGTCGGGCGTTCGAGCGATCGCTCCGAACCGTCGCCGAGAAACTAAAACTCCAGAACACTTTCTATCGGTCGATACTGCCCACAAATGCGTCGGCCTTGGAGTTCGGCTGGATGCGCTTTCGTGGAGATTTGAGTGCAGCCGGCGGACATGATTCCGATGTCATCACGATTGCACAGCAGCATTTGCAGAGTTCGGTGGGCAACCTGTCGCTCGGCGGATTTGCTCCGGTTGGCAACTCTGCGGAAGGTAGTCAGCAAACGTATGTTTTGCCTCTTGATCGGACCGATTCTCAGCTACGAATCTCGGTGGTCGACGACGGCCGGTTTTGTGGGCGACTGTCTGTTCAGCTAGACGATGGACCACCTATTTCGCTGGAACTCAAAGCTAACCATGCGTTCGAACCCAACACCAAGCCTACAGTAGCCGATGCTGCGGTTGCGGGATTGTGGCATCAACACGGTGGATTCGGACACGGCACGTTAGGAGGCTCGTTCGCAAGCCTCCGCGTTGCAGCTCCCAGTTTAAACGTGGCGTCGACAGAGATTTACCTGCCTCAACATGTCGGCATGGTCAGCGTTTCGGCGGATGATTCCAGCGGTCAGCAACCACTAGCTGCGTTGCACTTGCGTAGTTCTCGCTATCGAACGCTGACCGAATCGGAATTCCTCGTGTATCGCAGTACGCTCTCGGAGGATCCGATTGAGCTGGCGAGAATGCTGAACAGCGATTGTGATTCGCCATCAATCGCGTGGCGTGAAATCTGGAACCGCTTTCGACCGATCATGCGTCTTGTTCGTTCTCACGACGCAACGTTTGCAAACGGTGTGCAGCCAATGGAAACGCGTGGCGAAGTGACGCATCAGCTGCATGAGCTGTTAAATGATGCTCGACAGCTTCAAGCTGCAAAAGAATGGTTGCCGGCCATCGAAGTGTGGTCGGAAGTGATCACGTCTGGCGACACCGAGGCGTTTCGAGAGGCAATTTCCGCGAGAGCCACCGCGCTTGCCAATGTTGGCGAGCACTTCCTGGCAGAGCGACAGATGCGGTCCGTCGTTTTGTTCTCGGCAGACGACGCAGCTCGGTCGGCCGCAGTCAAATGGCTGCGAGACTATTATCGGCATCACAACGACATCGCGGCGACAGAGCGATTGGCTGCATCCATTTTCTTGCGATCACCCAGTCCCGAAGCGTTTCAGTTTTTGGCGGAATCATTTCTCGAAAATGGACGGTACAACTATGCACTGAGCGTTTTGTTGCTCGTGGACGATGAGTCCAACGCATCGCGGATAAGCATGATGCGCGCGGCCGCTCGCAGTGGCTGGTGGCAGACTTACGATCGATTGATGCAGACTGTGAGCAATTCGGAAGAACTCGAATTCTGGCGAGGAATTCGCAGTCTCCACAATGGCAACTACGAATCGGCGCAACGGTACTTCGCCGCCGCCGGAGAAAAAGGGATCGCTTACAACGATCATTTGGAAACTGCGTTTCCCATCGCGTCTTCTCTGCGGTCACCCGGTCGTGACGATCGCCTGTCAGCTTTGCATCGGTGGCAAGATTGGAATGCCACTCACCCCGGCCCGTATCTGTGGCAAGAGGAAATGACTGCTGTGAAGTTGTCCGGTGGTACGCACGCCGTCTATTCCCAGAACCTCGATTCATACGCTCAGTATTTTCGAGCGAACCGCGACGTTCCCGTACAGCTTAAAGTCGTTGGACCAATCCGGCTTAAACTGGAAGTTCGTCCGGCGCTCGCGCCGGACACGTCACTAGACGAACCAGCGCGTGGCTGGTTTGCCGTCAGCGTCGATGGCAAACCAGAGTCGATTCCGATTCTGTCGAACTATCCGTCCTCTACGCTTTCTGTTGTTGGCAGCGACGAGCAAGCAGGTCAGCGCGTCGAACATATCGTGTCAGTCCCTCGCGGTGAGCACTGGGTTGAAGTGTACGGCACTTCGCACGACGTGTTCGCTCGCTGTTTCATTGAACGGCCGGAGCATCCGATTACGGTTCTCCCGCCGCTCACTGTTGCTGCCCACAACACTATTCGAGCTGGTACATTCGGTGCGGTGAGAGCAACTACGAAGGGAAGGGTACGTCTCCTTCCCAGCGGACCGAATGAATCGCCAAAGCTTCTGCCAATCATCGAAGTTGACGCCGACGCGACCGACACACGCACGTTTGCCGAAACACATTCGGGCAGGGTCATCAGCGAAGGCACTAAGAAAACGTCGAAGCCAACGACGGCGATTCCACCGTCTCCGCCAGCAATTCACGTGGACGCTCAAGTCTCCAAAGCGTCCCATCACGAACGTCCGAAAATCCGCCGACTTCCGATTGCTCCGATGACTCCGGGACAGATTCGATTGCTGTCGCACACAGAACCTGCGACGAACAACGACTCACATAATGACGCTAGTTTCATCGGTGTGTATGTGGAATCAGAGCTTCCTGAACCCGACACTGAGCGCGGAGACACAAGCGATGAAATGCTTCCACAGCCCAATGACGAACCGACGGCCGAATCGGCGCCCGCGTCAGATGCTGATTTAAACTTTAGCCGCAGCGAAGTCGTCCATCGCTTGTGTAAACTTTTGCGGCGGGCTATGACCGAAGAAGACTCCCGGTCGCTTCAGGTTGAAGCGGGGAGATTGCGAGACTTGTATCCTAACGACCAACAGATCGACGCACTCTTTGACCAGTTAACACAGGGCGCAACATGGAGACCGTTTTCGCAGTTCTCTCGTACAGCCGGCGTTCGCGTCGTCGAAGTTCCAGCCTGGAAACCTGAAGCCCCAATTGCAAGAACTCGGACTGCATTGTTACCGGCGCTCGAATCAAACGAACGTTTGGTGGTGGGCGGGGAACGCTTGATCGTAACGGTCGATAACGATGCTCCTGACGATCTTTCACTCGCCGTTTCTTTGGCTGCAATCGATTTCGTGGCGTCACAGCCGAACACCGCAGTCATCTCGGTCGATGACCGTCTGCCGGAACGCGTTGATTTGCACACGAAGGACGAACCTCATCTTGTGACGGTACGGTTGGAACCTGGCAAGCACCGACTCTCCGTTGGAACGTTAAAGCACGTGGCAAACCAGTATCTTCGAGTTCGGATTGACGCCAAAAACCACGTCACGCCACCGCTCACAAGTCGTGAACGCTACTACCACGCTGCTACAATCGACCAGCCGCTGGAGTTCGCTGTTTCCGGGCCGGCTCGGCTGCGAATTGATGAACTGCGAGACCAAACCACGCTGACGAAGTACGTCAACGTTCTATCGGGAGAACGCCGATCGTTTTCGCTTCGTCCGATGAGCGCAAGCTCTGAAGCCTTGTTTCGAATTTTTGAACTGACAACGGATCGACGCGACAAGCACAGCGAGACCACGTATACGCCGCTTGCCCCATTACCTGTTCCGTCATCACAAATCACGACCGAACCGACGATCAATGTCTCGACGCGGTCAGACGGACAGTTCGACGATCGCTCGTTGGCACTGGTCACTCACGAGTTGCCTGGCCCAAGCATTCGCTTTGAAGACTTGTATGAACTTGGTGGGCAAGAGGATGCGACGTGGTCGTTCACACCGGGCTGGTACCAGCGACGTCCAGTTGAAGAGAGTGAATTCGTCCGCGCACCTGACGAGTTTACGGAGTTCTCGTTTGCCAGGCGATTCCGCTCGGACCGAGAGGTTGTTGATAGTTCGGAGCTGATTTACCGCGAACGAGAAAGTGCTGGGTCGACTTTCGGCATTGGCTATTTGATTGAGCACGAAAACCTGTTCGCATTCGACGAATGTGCCGATCCATATCGCAACGACCTTTACATTAGGCTTCAAGGAAACGCGTATGTGCAGGACACGGATGATACTCCGGCCATAGCCACCGACACGGCAGAATGGTCGGCCAGTCTGCGAGGGACAGTTGGGCAAAGAGTACGTCTGTTTGACAAGCTAACTCGGTCGCAATCAATTGCCGTTTTTGGTCGATGGCTGAGCATGGACGAAAACCAATATCGGCCGGGCGAAATCGATCAAGACATATTCACCCCATACAAAAACGATCACCGCAGCGGTTTCATTCTGTCCGATTCGCTCTGGTATCGGCCATTACTCGACACGCGTTTGTGGCTGAGAGGATTCGCAGTCAGCAACGAAAACTTCAATCCATTCGACACGGATTCACTTGGGTTTCGACTCGGGTGGGACCAGGCGGTCGGTCCGATGGACGTTGCGGTTTCATACAGGCTCGCTCGATTCTTGAACGATGAAGATCGAGTCGAATCGTACACGCAGCACGTGCTGAACTTCGCGTTGCTCGCCGACTGCTGGCTTGGCCCACGGCGTCGCTGCGAACTTGGCGCAAATGTGCAGCATAATCTGAATCAAAGCGATACGAGTCTGTACTTTTTCTTTGCTTGGTTCATGGACAACGGCCGAGATTATCGAGACTTCCGCTCCGCCGACCGAGCGTTCCTGCAGTTGCGTCGCGCGATGTCGCGACGTCGCCCAAACAACCGCTACCTTTTTGTGGAAGGGTAGCGGACATGTCAACATCGCCAAGTTACTCGAATCAGTTTCAATGGTTGTTGGACGGTCTAACTAGCCACGAACAGCGATTACACCGACAAATCATCTCCAGACTCCGTCGCAGGTTTGCGTTGTGGCAACGAAGGCGATCTTCGCACTGGAAGAATCTGCCCGAAATTGCAGCGGCCGCGCGTCACGTTTTCCTTTGGCGAGGAAAGTCCGATTCAGATTCACATCCTCAAGCGGAACGCGTCTGCCATTTCTTAACTGCGCAGATCGAGCAAGAGCTGGCTCACATCGAATCGCTGGAAAAGGCTACAACTGATTTCCGACGACTGTATCCACAGGCTCCGAACGAATATGAACAACGTCAGCTGATTTTGTGTCTTGCGGTGGAGCTAGGAGCAACTCGCCGAGGACTGCGTAAAGACGCCGCAGCGCTCAACCGCTGGTTCGAGCACGATGCGATCGTTGAACGAGCAACGCGAGTCATCACCGAAGCTCAGCAACGACTCGCGTTTTACTTTGAACGGCTAGGAACGACCGCAACTCGCGTACTCGAAACTTCCGAACCGACGGCGCAGTGTGCTGCTTGGCAATCGCTGTGCTTAGAATCAACGGTGCTTTCCATCACCAAACAACGGTTGGACGACCGCGTTGTCGCGGCAGCACTTAACTGTCTCGAAAAAGGTTTGAGCAGCATTCGCAATCAAGAAGTTGTGGACACACTTTCTCAATCGACAACCACTTTTGTGCAGCTCGCCGCGTCAAGCGATCGCTATTCGACCTGGGTCCAATGTGCAGCTCTCAGCGTTCTTCAGCGAACGCACCGAGAAGCTTTTGCACAAACGGTTCGCCATCGTTTCAAGCGAGCCCAAGCTGCCGATGAGAAGTCAAACAGCGACATTTTCGTGCGTTTCCATCTCACTCAATTGTTGGCACGCGATGCCGCATCTAGAAAGGAAACCTCGCAGCTGATCAGATTAGCGTTATCCGACCGCAGCCCCTATGTGCGACAAGGCGCGGTGGCAGCGGCCGTTCGGGCCTTTGGTGCGGAAGCTATCGAGCATACCCGGGCACTCGTTTTGTCAGACGTTGCTCCGGAAGTTCGCGCTTTCGCTTTGGTGACGACGTGTTTGACGTCGGTCACGACTGACACAGTCGATTGCGAACGTCTGCGTTTAACTCACGAATCGCTGTCGACCGAATCCGACATTTTCGTTTTAAGAGCTGCGCTGCACGTCGCGTGGAGGTGGGTGGAAGAATTCACTCAATCAGAAAGCTCCCGCCATACTTCTCACGAAGTGCGAGAGATCTACGCGAACCAGATCTTGCCGGCGATTTGCCAGCTGCGCACAGAGTCGCAATCGACCGCGTTGCGCAGACACTCTGCTGCGTCGATCGAACGAATATGGCTTGCGTTGGACGAGCGCGCCAGTCAGTTTGCGGCTGAAGTTCGGACGCGGTGTAAGTCGGTCGCGCCAGGCAAGGGAAGGCGTTTGCCAGCGACAGTGTTTGATGGACTGACTGAGGACACGATTGGGCGAGTCCTATCCAACCTGTCCCAAGAAGATTATAGCTACGACCTGCAATACTCTTTGTTTGGCAGGCGAATCATTCGCGGACCGCAAATGCGTTTTCGGACTTGGCGTTTATTGCACGAACTGCGTCATCCGCTGCCGGACAAGCGACAAGCGTTTCGACATACGGTTGGCCGGATATCGAACGCGCATTTACGTGCGCCATCGTCGATTCTGGCAGAACTAAGCGAAACCAAAGTGCCGGGTGAACCTCTTTATCGCGAATCCGAATCGGGATGGCGTCCTTACTTGCCATTGGTCGACGATGTCTTGTCGGCGCTTAATCAATTCGCAATTGTCAGACCCATACGTTTTTTCACCAGCCAAGGTGTTACAGTTGTCACGCCACCTGACAGCCCGCTGCGGCGAATTGTTGCGTACGCGAAGTTGTCGATTCGATTCACGGAATATGCCAGACTGCGAAACTGGACCGAGCAAAGTAATCATTCGCCCGACGAATACGTCCGGTCGCTGCAATCGCTTGGTATCGGAATCGATTTCAAGCAGCTCGATCAAGACGATCACACGGCACTAGCCGACAAAACCGTCACGCGATTTTTTCCTGCAATGTTAGCAGTTACCTCGCCGACTTGGGTCATTTGGTGCA
>JAGQPC010000447.1 GCA_020426925.1 Planctomycetales bacterium
AAGATCCGACCGGTGCTCGTGGAGCATTGCTACGAATGTCATGCACAGGATTCAAAGACTATCCAAGGCGGGCTACTGTTGGATTCGCGAGCTGCTGTTTTGAAAGGCGGAGATTCCGGTAACGCTGTTGCTGTCGGCGAGTCGGGTAATAGCTTGCTTATCGAATCGCTCGAGTACGGCGACGATTCGTTTCAAATGCCGCCCAAAGGAAAGCTTCCGGACAAAGTCATCGCGAACTTTCGGTCTTGGATCGATCGAGTGCTACCCGATCCACGAACAGGCGAAGTAAAAGTTGCGGCAAAATCCACAGATACGCCAGATCCTGGCTTTTGGTCGTTTCAGCCAATCCAGCGGCCGACGGCTCCCGTTTCTTCAACAGGTTGGCCCAAGACACCAATCGATCGGTTTATCGAACGAGGAATTCTGGCCAAAGGATTGACTCCCGCGCCAGATGCAAACCTGGAAACACTAGTTCGTCGCATTTACTTTGACCTCGTCGGATTACCTCCAACCATTGAGCAGATTGGCCGGTTCGTCGAAAGTGCGAACCAGTCCATTTCGGATGCAGTAGAGCAACTCGTCGAAGAACTGCTCGATTCTGAACGATTCGGAGAACGTTGGGCGCGGCATTGGCTGGACGTTGCGAGATACGCTGAATCTAGCGGCGGAGGTCGCACGCTCATCTTTCCAAACGCGTGGCGATACCGAGATTACGTAATTCGGTCGTTCAACGACGACAAGCCTTATGACACATTTATTCGGGAGCAAATCGCAGGCGATCTTCTTCCCGCAGATTCGCCCAACCGATCGGATCAACTTATTGCGACTGGCTTTTTAGCTTTGGGCCCGACAAACTACGAACTGCAGGACAAAGAACTGCTGCGAATGGAGGTTGTCGATGAGCAACTGGATACGATCGGCCGAGCGATGATGGGATTGACCGTCGGCTGCGCGCGGTGTCACGATCACAAGTTCGACCCAATTCCAACGACAAACTATTACGCGATGGCTGGCATCTTTCGCAGCACAAAAACTTTCACGCTCGGCAACGTTGCGAACTTTATTGAAGTCTCACTGCCTTCACCTGAATTCGATCACTTGTTAGCCGAACATGAGCAACAACTGACCGCTGCACACGGCGGTTTACGCGAGGCTAAGTCGGAACTCGAATCGATTAAGCAAACCGTCCAGCAGGCGCTCGGAGACGTCGATCTGTCGAAATGGGGATCGTCGCTGAGCGATACTGACGATGCCAAAGTGATTGGCGAATGGACCCAGTCGACCTCGGTAAAAGGTTTTGTCGGAGATCACTATCTGCACGATTCGAATTCGGACAAAGGAGCGAAAAGCGTCATCTACGATCTCGGCACTTTGAGCGGCAGATTTGAACTTCAAGCATCGTACACGCCGGGCGACAACCGAGCGACGAACGTGTTCTATCGAGTCTATCACAGCGACGGCGTCACAGAAGTAAAACTGAACCAACGCAAGCCGCCTGCGATCGAGCAGCAGTTTACGTCGCTGGGCGTTTTTGAATTCACGAAAGAGCAAACCGCACGTATTGAATTGCTCACCGAGTATTCTGATGGGCACGTGATCGCAGACGCCATTCGCTGCGTGGCTCTCGCGTCCGAGACCAGCGGCGAAGAGCAAACGGAAGAAGAACTTCTAAGAGCCGTATTCGTTTCGGCACGAGCGAAAGTTACAAAACTGGAATCCGAAATCAAGTCGCTCGAAAGCAGCAGACCCGTCAATCCGAACAAGACGATGACGGTTCGAGAGGAAAGCGATCCAGGCGATTGGCATCTGCATATCCGCGGCCAAGTTCGTAATTTGGGGCCAATTGTGCCTCGAGGTTTCATTGATGCAGTTGGAGCGAAAGCTGGTGTATTTCCGGCGAACCAAAGCGGCCGATTGGAGTTCGCGAATTGGGTCGCCAGCGCGGAGAATCCGCTTACAGCTCGCGTCATGGCGAATCGGATTTGGCTGCACCTGATGGGCGAAGGCATCGTCCGCACGCCGGACAGCTTCGGCTCTATGGGGCGCCGTCCCACGCATCCAGAGTTGCTGGACCATTTGGCTATGAAGCTGATCGACAGCGGCTGGTCGATCAAATCCTTGATTCGCTATATCGTTTCATCGCGAGTTTATCAGCTCAGCGAAACGCCACATCCAAACGCTGCAAACGTCGATCCCAACAACGAGTCGTTTGCTTATCGATCGCCTCGGCGCCTGGATGCCGAAGTCATACGCGACGCGATGTTGTTCGTGAGTGGCCAGTTGGATTTCACCATGTTCGGCAAGACTCAGCGTCCCAATACTAACTCGGAGCTCGGCTATCAATTCAATAGCCGTCGACGCAGCATCTACGTTCCATGGTTCCGCAACACGCAACTCGACGCGTTGCAGATTTTCGACGCCGCGAATCCGAATGTTGTTGCCGGTTACCGAACCGTGACGTCGATGCCAACTCATGCTTTGTTCCTGATGAACAGCGAGTTCGTTCGTGATGCTGCGATTGGGTTATCGAACCGAGTCTTGGCAACCGAAGATTCAGAACGAATTGACAAAGCTTATCGCATCGCGATCGGGCGTGCTCCGCGCGAGTCAGAACTTAAACTAATCACGCAGTATCTAGTTCAGCAACAGAAAGAAAACGTGCCGGTATCGGAATCCTGGCCGAAGGTCTGTCACCTGCTGCTTGCATCGATCGATTTCCGATCGAACTAGCCGACGAGTACGTCAGAAACTTCAGAGATACATGCCGACAAATCCGTCGGAATCGTCGCTGGCTTTTTCGATCTGTTCGATCCTCTGTTTCGTTTTGTCCAGATCACCAGCGTTTATGTAGTGATCAAATTCGACGGCCACGGATCGCAGGACCGATTCAGCAAACCATTTCACGACGTGTTCGGTCAGCCAGTCGACAGTTTCAGAAACCAGCTTTACATCGAGATCGCAGTTGACCGTTTTCAAATCGTTTTGGTCGGTAAGCACCGTGCCTTCGAACGAAAATACGATCGAACCGCGATCATCGCAATTCAGCAAGTGGTAAACGCATCGAGCATTATGCAGGTAGAACGAGTTGTGCGCCCCGTGCTTTTCAATCGCCGCTTTGACGCGTTCGCAAAACTGTTGATACTTCGGAGACGCGTCAATCGGGACATCCAGCCGAGTGACCGATCGAAGTGGCAAGCAATCAAATTCTATTTCGACCCAACGTTCCATCGTCGTTCTCTGTTTTTGCTGCAAACTATTTGAATCCTAATGATAACCAGCCGTTTTCCGCCGAGATATATCGTAACCGAAGATCCTGGAGCTTTTCGAATCGCTCGGGGAATCGGATGCTATCTGTCAAGAACTCCTCGCCGAACACGCTGGCAAAGACGTCTTGCATCAGGTTTCTTCTGGCTAATTCGGTCGGCCCAAGTAGCTCGTCCGGAGCTTTGCCAGGAAATACGACATCGATTTCAGGCGCTCGCCGCAACACAAACCCTTCGCCGTCCTGGATGATGTCGTAGCTTGCACTAATCTCCATCGTCCGATTGAGGCTGTTGTTTCCTCTTGCAAATCGATTCGCCGTCATCGCAATCTTGAGCTGATTGTTGCGAAACGAAAGAACTACCGGCTTCCGCAGATCGAACTTTACTGTCCAATCCTTTTCCTTTTGTAGATCAGCGGGAACTTCGCCCGTCAGCTTTTCAGCCAATTCTGCAGCCATCGCTTCGGTGAGGTTTATGCCGCCCATATAGCTCGCCGCTGTGTTCGCCGGCATCGATTCGTGGATCTGAACGCAAAACGCGTACTTAGGCATTGGAGGTGGATCGGTTGGTGCTCCGAGCTGATTTGGCTGACACTGCAACGCATGGAGGTTGAACTGTTTTTCGGTCGTCGTATACCGGACCCAGCGCGGATAGACCGATCGCTGCTCAAGCGTTGGCCGAAACCGATTTCGGAATCGAGTATTCATCCGCCCCAGCATTTCGTCAGTTTGCGAATCCATCATCGTGGCAACTCGTTTTTCCGCGCGACGTGATGCTATGCGTTGCGCCAGTGGCCGTTGTTCTTCTGCCTTTCGATAAGCGATTCGCTCGATCAGTCGCGAAGCAAGTCTACGTCGAAGAGTTCGTATCCACTTCACGCGTGTCGTCGTACGACACGATGCGACGGAGGATGAAGACGAAAATCCATCGTCGTCAAGCGTGATCAGCTTGATGGCGTGCGCGGAGGTAAACGCACGAGTGCCAACCTGAACAGGATGTTGACTGCCTCGAGCGTTGCTGATTGTA
>JAGQPC010000448.1 GCA_020426925.1 Planctomycetales bacterium
TGCCGCCGGTGAGCGTGAGTCCAGCCAAAGTGAAATCGCCTGTGGTCGCTGTGATTGCGAAGATTCGTGAGCTTTGCTGCGCATCAACGGTCACATTTCTCGCCAGCGATCGCGCGTCGATGGCGAGGCTTTCAGATAGATCAATCTCAGTGCCATTCAAATCAATTGTCGCCCCAGAGAGAGTGGCGTCGAAATTGATTTCGTCGTTGCCAGCCGTGTTGTTGGCAGCCATGACAGCTTCGCGGAGTGAGATGCCGTCGCCCCCTGGCACGGAGATCAAATTGACAATCGACGACGTGTCACCGTTGACCACGTCGAGATCGTTGCCGACCGTCACAACCGCCAGCATGCGGGTTGCTGGAAAGCGGCAACGGGACTATCGGGACCGTTGATCTTTCAACGGGTAGCTATGACGCGATTGCTCAGTTTCCTGGGTTCACCCGCGGCATCAGCTTCTGTGGTCCGCTCGCGTTTGTCGGTCTATCACAGGTGCGCGAGTCGGCCGTTTTTAGTGGGATTCCGCTGGTCGAAAGGCTACGGAATGCGGAAGAACGAACGTGTGGCGTATGGGTGCTGAATATTGAATCGGGCGAGACGGTCGGTTTCTGTCAATTCAAGGATGGCGTTCAGGAAATATTCTCGGTCGAGGTTCTGTCAGGCATGCAATTTCCCGACCTAGTAAACCACGACCCTAAATTCATCGGTCAATCGTACGTGCTAAGCGATGCAGCTCTCTTTCCGCACTTCTCGGATCTAATTTCCGTGAATTTTGAAATCTCGTAACCTGTTCACTCTACATAGGTTGCGCCCTGCTTTCACTGTAGCGCATGCACGCCAGGGGGCTTTGAACGACCGATTTCTCAGCCCGGTATTCGCGTGCTTGGACATTGCTCTTGCTGTGACAGACTCTTGTCACTAACAAGGATTTACGTCAACGCGAGTTTGTCGACTTCACAAGAGTTTTCATCAAAAACTACTAGAAAACACGGCAAAAGGAGGCACTACCGCGACATCTGCTAGCAGGCTCGGAAATTTCGATTTAATTCGTTCGAGAAGTGCGGAAAGAGAGATGCAGCGTTGGCTGACGTACCCAATGAACTGAAGACCTGATGCTGAATGACAATAGGCGACCAACTCCCTCCAACGCCCAGCCCGGTCGCACGAAACTCCGATGAAGAACTTGAGGAACAAACGGCAGCTTGGCGCTGAGGACATCGTGGATAATCACGCGGAACTCTCTGCTGCAAAATTGCAGCGGCCACCGTGAGTGACTTGCCAACAACCTTGCTGTACCCTTCTCTTGAGGCGATAATCGACGTTTTATCCTCAAGCCAGTAAGTCAAATGATGCTGTCCTGCAAACCTCGTCACGCACAGATGATTGGAAATATTGCTTCGGCCATCCTGCTAACGACCGCTTTGGTTGGCCCCGTGTCGCTAGGAGACCAGCCAGCGCTTAATCGCGACGCTGCGGACTATGTTGCCGGCGGACTCATCACACTGAACGACAACGGGGCCTGGTCCTGGTTCATGGACGAGCGAGCGATCGTTGACCGTGGCCGACTGGTTGTCGGTTCGGTCCGCGCCGTCAAAAACTATGACACGGGAAAAGACGATCCCAATTGGGGCAACGTAGAAGTCGCCGTCCACGATCTTGCCAGCGGTGAGACGAAAACGGTCGTCCTGCATCGACACTTCGAACAAGATGATCACGATACCCCAGCCTTCCTTGCGTTGCCGGATGGACGATACGTCTGCGTCTACACCAAGCACGGGGTCGAGCTGAAAGTGTACTGCCACCACTCCGCGCCAAACGATCCGCTGATGTGGGGCAATCCGCGAATTTTCAGTTCTCCTGGTCAAGCCGAGCGCTTTGGAGGCGATAGCGTCACCTACTCGAACCTGTTTCGGTTTTCATCAGGGCGCATCTTCAATTTCTATCGCGGTGTCGGACATGACCCCAATTACATGTACTCCGATGACAATGGTCAGAGCTGGACCTACGGAGGCCGGGTAATGAAGGGACGCGATGGCTACAGCCCGTATCTGAAGTACGTCCAAGACGGCGATGTAATCCACTTCGTAACGACTGAAGATCATCCACGGAACTATGACAACAGTCTTTACCACGGCTTCCTGCGGGATGGTCAGCTCTGCAAGTCGGATGGTTCCGTTGTTGCGGAGCTGAGCGCTAACGAACGAACCAACGTCCGGACATGGGACTTCACCCGGATCTTTCTCGGTGATCCCGATAACGTAGCGTGGATGACCGACGTCGAGTTAGATAGCAAGCAAAGGCCTGTGGTCCTGTTTTCTGTTCAAAAGGACGGCCGTGGCCTGCCGCCTAGGCAAGGAGGCAATGACCTCCGCTATCATTATGCCCGATGGAACGGTCACCGGTGGCAGCAGACCGAGATCGCACACGCCGGAACACGACTCTATCCGTTTGAAGATGACTACACGGGTTTAGCTGCCATCCACCCGTCCGATCCAACAACCGTTTACATTTCGACCAACGCAGACCCGGTGACCGGAACGCCGCTGATCAGCCATGCAGACCAAAAACGGCACTACGAACTTTTCGGCGGCAAATCGGACGATGGTGGCCAAACGTGGCGGTGGACACCCATCACGGCAAACTCCACCAAGGACAATCTTCGGCCGATCGTCCCAAAGTGGCAGGACGACCGCACGGCAATCGTATGGATGCGTGGTCGGTACAATCACAATCACGGCGAGTGGACAACCGCCGTGGTGGCGACCATCTTGCCAGATACCAAATGAGTTTGATGTCGGGCAGTGAGCTAAGCTATTAGGTGTTTCATCGTTTCGGCCACGTAGGCCGATCAATGCCATCGCTGCTCGCGAGTGCGGCAGCAGAATTCATGCTGGCGACTGCACATCTCAAACCAGTCATTGCGTGGATTCCATACTACGGGGACCTCGATTTGTAGAGCTCCGCACTGTCGCGCGGAGCCCTGTGCGTTTTCCAATTGCTAGTTGAAGATGTAACCGCGTTCGTCGTGCTCGGTTAGATCCAAACCTCGGTTTTCACCGTCAAGCGGAATTCGTAGTCCAATCGTCGCTTGGATGATCTTTAGCAAGATTAAGCTCACGACAATCGCGTACACACCAGTAATTGCCGCCGCCGTAAATTGCACGCCAACTTGCTTAGCAATGTTTAGATCCGCAACACTCCCTCCAAACTGAGTTGATGCGAACACTCCACAAAGAATTGTGCCGAGGAATCCACCAACGCCATGCACACCGAACACGTCCAAGGTGTCATCGTATTTGAAGGCCTGCTTGATCGTCGTCGCAAAGATAAAACAAATGATCGCCGATGCTGTGCCGATAGCGATTGCTCCCAGTGGACCAACGAAACCAGACGCAGGCGTAATTGCTGCTAATCCGGCGATCGCCCCAGTCGCGGCGCCAAGCACGCTCGGTTTTCCAAGCTTCAACCATTCGATAGCCATCCACACAAAAGTTGCAACCGACGCGGACAAATGAGTCACTAGCAGCGTCATTGCCGCTTGACCGTTCGCGCCCAGGGCACTGCCTGCATTGAAGCCGAACCATCCGACCCACAACATCGCCGTTCCAGTTACGGTCATCGTCATATTGTGCGGCGGCTCAAGAGTTGTGGGGTATCCGTGACGAGGGCCAATCACGATGCAAGCCGCGAGCGCCGCGAATCCCGCAGTGACGTGAACGACAATCCCGCCGGCGAAATCCATGACTCCCCAGTCGGCAAAGAGTCCGCCTTCTCCGGCCCACGTCATGTGGCACACAGGGATGTAAACCACAAATAGCCAAACGGTTGAAAACACAAGCACGGCGGAAAACTTCATCCGCTCCGCAAACGCACCGATCATCAATGCTGGAGTGATTACCGCGAACGTCATTTGGAATGCGGCAAACAAAACTTCTGGAATCGTGCCGCTCAGCGTGTCGCCAGTGATCCCTTTCATCATCGCTTTTGCTGATGTTCCAATGACCGCTCTTGCGCCGACTTCGTCTTTCACCATTCCCGTTGAATCAAAAGCGAGACTATACCCGATAACGACCCAGACGATTGAAAGAACTGCTGTTAGCACTAAGCATTGCATGAGCACCGAGAGCACATTTTTGGTTCGGACCAATCCACCGTAAAACAGTGCTAACGCCGGGATCGTCATGAACAAGACGAGAGCCGTGGAAGTAAGGATCCACGCCGTGTCGCCCGAGTCCAGTGCAGGTTCCTCTTGAGCAAATGTAGAAGCTGCAAACGCAGCCCAAGACAAAACACCGATCCCAATCTTTGGGAACTTCAAAGTTTTCAGCATGATTTCCGCCTAACGTTTTTTGCCTGAATGCGATCGTTCACGCCCGCAAACGAGAAACGCACAATTAAGTCAGGGCGACAGAATATCAAATCCGGCACCTGAATTCAGGCCCCGCAACTTGGTCGACTGTGCAGAGCACGAACGCCTTCGCCTGCCATTGCCGAAAGTACGCTCGAACGATGACGAGTTAGTTTTACAGTCGATGCTGGCGCGGAAAATGTTGCTCAACGACGTTAAGAAATTCATCGCGAGTGCAAACGCGCCCCACATGGGTTCGGAAATGGCGAGCTCCGTGAAGTCCCTTCGCATAACACACGGCGTACTTCCTCATGAGCATTGTCCCCTTCTGTTCTCCAAATCGATCGACGACCAAATCGTAATGACGCAGCATGCATTGTCGCTGGTCGTCGAGCGTCGGGTCTGGAGGAATCGGATCGCCCCTCAGAGCGGCCTGAGCTTGCTTGAACAGCCAGGGCTTTCCTAAACACGCACGAGCGATCATGACACCGTCGACGTCATAATTCGCGAATGCGTGAACGACTTTTTCGGCCGAATCGAGATCGCCATTTCCAATTAAAGGAATCGATTTCAGATGCGGTTTGATTTCGGAAATCCGATCCCAATCGGCAGAACCTTGGAAGAAATCTTGGGCCGTCCGCCCGTGCACAGTGAGTGCCGCGGCCCCCGCGCCTTCTACAACTTTCGCAACTTCGATCGCATTGATGCTATTTCGAGTACAGCCTAACCGTATCTTCGCAGTCACGGGCGTCGGCTCGCACGCACGAACAACGCGAGAAATGATTTTCTCCATCCGATCCGGATATTTCAGCAAGTACGATCCACTGTGAGCCTTTTCGGTGACTTGTTTGACGGGGCAACCGAAATTCAGATCGACAACACTGACGCGGAATTCGCGAGCCAACCGTTCGCCAACTCGCGCGAGCGTTTCGGGGTCGTTGTCCCACATCTGAACGGCGAGCGGGCGAGGTTCTTCTTTCACACCCCAAAGTCGATCGGGGTGTTCGCATTCATTACTATCAAGCCAAAGGAATCCTTTGGCGTTGACCATTTCGGTCGCTTGTAATCCAGCGCCGCCGTATTCACGAACAACTTGACGAAACGCGTAATTCGTGAATCCGGCCATCGGCGCTTGAAGTACCGGCGGGTCGACAACGACCGGACCGATTTTCAGCGGGACAACTTGCGTTCGACGTGAAGCGACAGTGCTCATGGAGCTACTATTACTATTGCAGCGTGAACTCCGGCAATCGCACGATTTCGCCACCTTTTTCCGCTGACTGATGGGCGCAAATTCCGACGCATGTCCAGTTCGCGCTGGTCACGGCATTTGGCCATGGGTCGCGGTCTTCCTTTAATGCACTCAGGAATTCGTGCACCATGTGCGGATGCGATCCGCCGTGGCCACCGCCTTGGATAAAAGACAGATGCTCTGCGTCGTGGATTTCGGCAGGCAGCGTGAACTTCTGAATCGGCTCCGGCAGCAAATGTGCAAAGTCGGGAACTTCGATTTTTTCTGGGATCTCGGGT
Organism: Planctomycetales bacterium; assembly: GCA_020426925.1. Classification (GTDB taxonomy): domain Bacteria; phylum Planctomycetota; class Planctomycetia; order Pirellulales; family Pirellulaceae; genus JAGQPC01. The sequence continues at coordinate 5,876 of JAGQPC010000448.1, forward strand.
TCAGGCTTTTTCGCTGTGTGGATCACGTGCGGCTCGTTTTCGACCAGCGTCCATTCGAAGCTCTTTTTTGTGCCGTAAACATCAAAGCTTTCACGATATTGGCGAGCGACGTCATACAGAAAACGCCAGATGTGAGCGGTCAAGTCACTGTCTTTGAATTTAATATGACACGATTCGACGGCGAACTTGTTGCCAGACTTTTGGGCGATGTCGTCACGGACTGTGCCCGAGCCAAAACAGCTTACGTACTCGGCGAACGCATTAGTTAGTCCCAAGCACGGACTAACAACGTGAGTTGCATAATGCATTGGGATCATTTCTTCCCAATAGCTTGGCCAGCCATCCATATCTTGCGGATGAGACGCGGCCAGATGCTGGATTTTTCCGAGTTCGCCGTTTTCGTACATCTGTTTGATGAACAGAAACTCGCGACTGTAGACGACCGTTTCGGCCATCATGTATTTCAAGCCAGTTTCTTTGACCTTGTTGACGATCTGCTCGCATTCCTCAATCGTCGTCGCCATCGGAACGGTGCACATGACATGCTTACCTGCGTCCAACGCTTTCAGTGACATCCATGCGTGATCCGGAATTGGACTGTTGATGTGGACATAGTCGACATCTGGATCGCTCAGAACGTCATCATAATTCGTGTATCGCTTCTCGATTCCAAATTGATCAGCAGACTTGTTGAGCTCTGCTTCGTTGCGGCGGCAGAGCGCGTAAACATTTGCGCCCGGATAGTTTTGATAAATCGGGATGAATTCCGCTCCAAACCCAAGTCCAATCATGGCGACGTTGATTGGTTTCGACATATTTTAAGTCCTCTTACTCGAAAAACGTTTTACTTGTGCATGAAGTTTCCCACGCCAAACGCGATTGACGTGAGTTCACTTGTAAACGGCCTATTGTGCCCTACTTCGCGTCAAACTTGAATACGGTTGTCGTATCGTATGGCTTGTCGGGCGTCACGATCGACGATGGAAAATTGGGTTGGTTAGGACTGTCGGGATAGTGCTGCGTTTCCAAGCAGAAGCCGCCTCGGTGCACGTACGACTTTCCAGATTTCCCTTTCAATCGACCGTCCAAAAAGTTGCCGCAGTAAAACTGAACGCCAGGTTCGGTCGTGTGGATCTCCAGCGTCCGCCCTGTCGACGGTTCGTAGACTTTCGCGGCACGTTTCATCCCAGGTGCGTTCGCGTCTCGAAGAACCCAGTTATGATCGAAGCCTAGTCCGAACTCAAGCTGCTGATGAGCCTGATTGATGTCTCGTCCGATCGCCTTGGCCGACGTGAAATCAAACGGCGTTCCCTTGACAGCAGCTATCTCTCCTGTCGGAATTGCCGTCGCGTCGGTTGGCGTGTAGTGATCGGCATTCAGCATCAGCTGATGCCCCAAAATGTCGCCATTACCTTCACCTTTCAAATTGAAGTAGGTGTGCTGAGTGAGGTTGACTGGCGTCGCCTTGTCCGTTTTTGCTTGGTAGTGACAGTGGATTTCGTTGTCGTCCGTCAACGTGTAGATAATCGTAATGTCAAGGTTGCCGGGATAGCCTTCTTCCTTGTCTTTCGCCAAATACTTCAGCGTGATGGAATTCTTGTCATCGTTCGGCGTGGCCGTCCAAACAACTTTGTCGAAGCCAATGGTTCCGCCATGCAGGTGGTTCGGAGAATTGTTCGTCGCGAGTGAGTATTCCGTTCCATCGATCGTGAACTTGCCTTTGGCAATTCGGTTGCCGTAGCGTCCGACGACCGCGCCAAAATAAGGTTTGTCGACTGCGTTGATATAGTCGGCGACGTCGTCGTACCCCAAAGCGATGTCGGCCATCTTGCCGTCGCGATCCGGAACGATGATGGACGTAATGATCGCCCCGTAGTTCGTGACCTTGATGGTCATGCCGTTCTTGTTCTTCAGCGTGTACAGCTTGATGCTGTCGAAATCCGCTTCGTGAATCTCAGCGATCGACACATTCGCCAACGCTAAAGTGATTATCGCGACGGCCAAATGCCATAAATGCTTGTTTTTCATTCTTGAATTCCTGTTCGTCCGATGCGTTATGGATCAAAGTTTTCATGCGACATCGTGCCACGCCACGGAGCGGTTTGCAAGAAGCCTACGGTCCGATGTTTGCCGGGCTTTCGGCGAACCTTCCGGTGATCGCGCGGTCTCGGTAGAATCATGCGACAAGGAAACGGCAAACCACATTATCTTTATGCGATGAACGACCAAGAGATCGAAGCGGCCATTTCCCGGTGCATGCTCAAAGACCGGTTTCGCTTCCATCGGTCGCTCAAGCAACTGCGTTCAAATCCGACCCCTGACCGACTCGTGTCGCTCGCCGAAACGGTTCAGTCGTCCGTCGATCTGCACAAGCGTCGTTCGGATAACGCTCCAAAGGCCGAGCTAGATCAATCGCTTCCAATCGCACAGCACTCGAACGAGATCATCAATGCATTGCGAGAACGGCAAGTTCTCGTTGTCGCTGGCCAGACCGGATCGGGAAAATCGACGCAGCTGCCTAAGCTTTGCCTGCAAGCGGGATTCGGAATCTCGGCGATGATCGGGCACACGCAACCGCGACGAATCGCCGCACGAAGTGTAGCGTCTCGCATTGCTGAAGAAATGAATGTTTCGTTTGGTCGAGAAGTCGGCTTCAAAATTCGATTTACCGATAAGACGGACGATCGAACCTACATCAAGCTGATGACCGACGGAATCTTGCTAGCGGAAACCCAGCGAGATCGGTTTCTCGAGCAATACGATGTCATCATTCTCGACGAGGCTCATGAGCGGTCGCTGAACGTCGACTTCCTGATCGGCTACACTCGGCAACTACTCGCAAAGCGGCGAGACCTCCGCGTCATTGTGACGTCGGCTACTTTGGATGCAGAACGATTTGCCGAACATTTTGCTGACGATGTTGGGCCCGCACCAATCGTTGAAGTTTCAGGCCGAACGTATCCAGTCGAAGTGTTGTATCGTCCGCCAACGATCACCGACGATTACGAGCAATCGACAAACGACGCGATCCTCAGCGGGCTGGATGAAATCATTTCGCTTGGCTCCGGTGACGTGTTGATTTTCCTGCCAACCGAACGTGAAATCCGCGAAGTTGCAAAACTGGTTCGGGCTCGATTGCAGCGTCACGTCAATGAGGCAAAGTCGTTGGTTCTGCCGCTTTACGCTCGCCTGTCTGCCGCTGAGCAAAACAAGATCTTTCAAACGGGAAAACATCGACGCATCGTTTTGGCAACAAATGTTGCAGAGTCTTCTCTTACCGTTCCCGGCATTCGCTACGTGATTGATTCGGGCACCGCGAGAATCAGTCGCTACTCGCCTCGACTGAAGGTCCAGCGTTTGCCGATCGAAGCGGTATCGCGAGCTTCGGCCGATCAACGCAAAGGACGCTGCGGGCGGATCGCTCCAGGCGTGTGTGTTCGCGTTTACTCCGAAGAGGACTACAACAGCCGAGACGAATTCACGACTCCTGAAATTCGGCGGACGAATTTAGCGTCAGTGATCCTGCAGGCGAAAGTGCTGCGTCTTGGGAATGTTGAAAAAATTCCATTTCTCGATCCGCCTCGTCCTGAGTCCATTCGCGATGGATACAAAACGCTGTTTGAGCTAGGTGCGGTCGATGATCGCCGCGAAGTAACGCAAATTGGAAAACGATTGGCGGAACTTCCGGTCGATCCCAGAATCGCTCGTATGATTTTGGCGGCAAACAATGAAGGGTGCCTTGCCGAGGTTCTTGTGATCGCTGCGGCACTCGAAATTCAAGATCCACGCGAACGGCCCCACGAAAAACGTCACGCAGCCGACGAACAACACGAAAAGCTCCAGCACGAACGTTCGGACTTCATGTCGTACTTGGTGCTTTGGGACTTTTATCACGAACTCAAAGAGAAACTATCTCGCAATCAACTTCGCAAAGCGTGCCAGCAGGATTTCCTCTCCGTCGCACGCATGCATGAGTGGCAAGAAATCTATCGCCAGCTGAGGCAACTCGTCATCGGCCACAAAATGAGAATAACGTCTCGCCGCGATCACGCAGCCATTCATCGTGCGCTGCTGACGGGCTTGCTTTCGGGTGTCGCCCACCGAACGTCCGACAACGAATATACCGGCGCTGGTGGAGTGAAGTTTCACCTGTGGCCCGGATCAGGCCTGTTTCGAAAACGTCCTGAATGGATCGTTGTGGGCGAAATCGTCGAAACTTCACGTCGATATGGTCGTACCGTTGCGTCGATTAATCCAGCGTGGATTGAACCGATTGCCGAACATATCCTGAAGCGGAGTTACAGTGATCCGCACTGGCACGTGAAAAGCGAATCGGTGATGGCGTACGAAAAAGTGAGTTTGTTCGGATTGCCAATCGTTGCGAAACGACGCACGCGATACGGAAACCGCGATCCCGAAGTCGCTCGGCAAATCTTCATTCAGCGAGCTTTGGTCGAAAACGCCATTCGCTCCGAATTTCCGTTTCTCAAAGAAAATCGAGCGGTGTTGAGCGCGTTAGATGAGCTCGCAGCGAAGACTCGCAAGCGAGAATACTTGATTAACGAATACGCTCAGTATGCGTTCTATGACCGATGCATTCCGGAGGGCGTTTTCGACGTTGCGTCGCTGCGTCAATGGCTGCGGAAAGCGTCCAAGAAACGTAATGCGTCGTTGCAAATGGCGCTGGAGGATTTCATCGACGATCAATCGTTGGACTCGCAGGAGATGTTCCCGCAGCATGTCGATCTCGGTTCGATTCAAGCTCCGGTCGAATACAACTTTCGCCCCGGTGACGAGGACGATGGCGTCACGATGACAGTCCCGGTTGAAGGATTGAACTTGCTGAACCAAGGAGCGTCCGGATGGTTGGTACCAGGACTAGTCGAAGAAAAAGTCGTGGCTCTTATCCGCTCGTTGCCAAAATCGATCCGCAGGAATTTGGTGCCCGCTCCGGATACGGCCAAACGAGTCGCCGCTGAAATGCGATTCGGTGAAGGTAATTTTTATGAGCGGACCGCCGAACTGCTCAGCAGGATCGCGGAAGAACCGATAACGCCCGCAGACTTCCGGCGTGAAAACCTGCCGACGCACTTGACGCTGAACGTCAAAGTCGTCGATGCGGAAGGTGATGTGCTCTCGGCCGGACGCGACATCACGAAACTGCGCGAAGATCTGGGCGAACAAGCAGTTGCGATCGCGGAACAAGCTCCCATCGACACCCAGTGGCATCGCGACGGCATCACTGAATTCGATTTTGACGAGCTGCCAAAACAAGTCGTTGTCGGTCGAGGCGGAATTGACGTAACCCTGTTTCCTGCTTTGATCGATGCCGGCGACTCGGTGAAACTTCGATTGCTGACCGACGGACCAACGGCTAAACACGAGATAAAGTTCGCCCTTATGCGGTTACTGTTGCTGGCAAAAAAGAAAGCCATCCGCTCACAAGTGCGCTGGCTGCCAGGTTGGGAGCAAGTCAAAATTCATGCCGCCTCGCGAATCAAGCCTGACGAATTGGAACAAGCCGCCGGAGCACTGATCGCAGTGCGAGCGGTATCCAGCCAAAAACCGCTGCCATTAACGCGGGATCTCTTCCAGCATTTCCTAAATGGATCGACGGAGCGAATCGGCATTGCAACACAGGAAGTGGCCAACGTGTTTCCCAAGATCTTCGGAGCTTATCACGAAGCTCGCCTGGTGCTGGAACAAGCTCGCGGCGCGAAATCGGAACGTGCGGTTCAAGACATCAAAAAACAGATGAAGCACTTGTTCGCAGGTGACTTTTTATTCCGCACGCCGTTCGTTTGGTTGTCTCGATTTCCATGTTATTTCGAAGCGATGATCCAGCGGCTGGACAAGCTGCGAAGCGGCCACCAAGACCGAGACAGCGAAGCAATGGCCGAAATCGATTTTCTTTGGTCACGATACGAAGAGAAAAAGAAGTCAAACGACTTGGCCGGAATCTACGATCGAGAGTTAGAGGAATATCGCTGGATGCTGGAAGAGTACCGAGTATCACGCTACGCACAATCGCTCGGAACGATCGTGAAGATCTCAA